>NZ_CBFIHX010000063.1:0-21459 GCF_965662505.1 Pseudomaricurvus sp.
CTCTGCCGGTACTGCAGTTACCGGATCATCGATCGTTTCGCTGTGAAACGGCCTCTCACCCAAATGACTTGCCGGATTATCAGATTCTCACAGTGCACTATGCGGGTGCCGAAAAGTTGGCTCGCAGTTTGTGTGAGTCCTCAGCAATGGCTCTGCACTACGGTGGTGTCAATATTCAATGGTTACCGCGAGCTGATCTGACGGCGAAGCATATTGTGGAAGAGCGTTTTGATCTTTTCTGGAGTCGAGACCAGCGGGTTCAGGGACTGGTGCCACGTTTTAACCAGTATTACGAATCGATATTTGAGCTGCCTCACTACCAGGTGCTGTGGTTTAGCCGACAGGAAATTCCGTCGCTGACACCGGAGTATTTCTATCAGCGTTCCATCGGCTTGCTGGAAGATATGGAAAGCTACTCCCACTTTTTAATGCCGCTTAACCAGCTGAAAACACTGGGTGTGGATGTTTCGCGTCTGAAGATTACCTACTTTCCCAATTATTATCTGTTGCAGCAGGCCTTTTGGAATGGGGACGTGGATCTGATCAGTGATGGTGCTTGGTTGCAGTCCAATGCTGGTGACCGTTCACTCTACAGTCAGCTGATTGACGATCATGCGGCCATGGGGCGCTGGTATGTGCGCCGCAACCGGCCTGACGGTATTGATTGTGACCTGTTGCAAGGATTGCAGAACTACTCCGGGCAGTTGCAATCGATCTCAGAGGGTAGCTTATCAGCGCAAGCGTCGCCCTCCGCAAAGGAACCGGTAGCAGCGGAGACCTGTAAATGAAGGCGTTAATGAATGCTTGCAGTCAGCGACTGGTGCAGTGGCTGTTGTTATTTGGATTGTGTGTGCTGGTGGGCTACGGCCAACAACAATACAGCCGTCTGCAGCAGATTGAAACGGCCCTGAGTCAGCAGTTGCCAGCGCGGGTGCGGGAAACCTTTAGCGACCTCTACAGCAATGACGATCCGGAACCGTTAATTGTCTCGCGCATCAATGAGGATTTGGCTCGATCCGGATCTCAGGAGCGAGTACAGGCCTGTGTGATCGAGCTAATCGCGCTCAACAGTCCGGACAATCAGGCGTGGTGGCCTTTCGGCCAACAGCTGGCCATCAGCTGGCAATGGGATGAGCGTCAGTATCGCTCTCTGTTGTCGGTGGGATGTCAGACACAGATGCCTCAGCTACTGGGTACGGGATTGTTGTTGTCACTGGGATTGATGGGGCTTATCTGTCTGCTGCCGGGGCCGATCAGTGCCGCACGACAGCAGTGGATGTCGCGTTTGTTGCAGGAAGGCAGCAGCTTGGTACAGGGCTATGCGGTTACCTCGGAAGTGGATCGTCTCAACCCGGCACAGCAACAGTCGTTGTGGACACTGGTGGATTCAGAGGTTTGCACTGCCCGCCAGGCACTGGTGTCCTTCAGTCCGCTGTTGTTGTCAGACCTCAGTGAAGATCAGCTGGATTGGTTGCAGGTGGGCTTACGCCAGAGCAATGGCAATTTCGAAACGGCTCTGCAGGTAGCTCGCAGTGAAAATCGTCTGGTGTTCGATATCGTGGGTGGAGGATTAACCGTGCATGGTGTGCCGCTGTCTCTGCCGCGAACGCCCTACTTTTATTATCTGTGGTACGCCAGCCTCCGTTTGCAAACGGAGGGAGCCGAAAATGGCTGGACGATCAATCCGTCCGTGCAACGACCGGATCATCAGGCGGCAGAGCAATTGATTGAGTGGATGGAACAAGCCGACGGTCATCGCAAGGCCATCAACGACCTCAAGCAGAATGGGTTACGGGCCAAAACTCTGGATCAAAACCGCAACAAAATCAAAGAGGAACTGGTTTCACTGTTGGGCGAAACCCTTGCAGCGCCTTTCCTTTTTGAAACAGAAAGGGATCCCAAAACCGGTCGATCTCGTTATCGATTGGCGCTTCCGGCGTCGAAAATAGAGATTCGAGAGACGTCAGAAAGCGTCAAAAGATAAACAAAGACGTAAAAAAATTCATAAAAAATACCAAATAAAACAACAAGTTAAGTTTTAGAGATATCTAATTTATTACTGCCGCATCCCTGTCACAGAACTGACATCGAGTTGATTGAGTATCCCCTGCCAACAGCGTTTCTCACTTAATAAATTTGATGATTTTAGAGGACAGTTCGATGGCGGTATTTAAACAACAACCACTGGCGGGAGCGATTGCACTGGTATTGGGGTGTGCAACAGCTACGACTGCTTTGGCTCAAACAGAAGAGTCGTCACCGGTATTTGAAGAAGTCACCGTATTGGCCTCGCCAATCCGCGACAGCCAGAGAGCAGCCATTGATGCCAAGCGCATGGCTGACAACTACGTGGATGTGATTTCCGCGGATACTATTGGTCGCTTTCCAGATCAGAACCTGGCTGATGCGTTGGCGCGGGTTCCAGGTCTGGCGGTAGAGCGGGATCAGGGACAGGCTCGCTATGTCAACTTTCGTGGCGCTCCCTTCCGCTACACCGCGCTGGCGATTGACGGCATGCAAATTCCCGGTGCCGAAAACGGCCGTGTGCCACGGTTCGACAGTTTTCCTGCGGTCATCACCAGTCGTATTGAAGCAAACAAGGCCATCACACCGGCCATGCCCGGCGAAGCTATCGCCGGTTATATCAATATCGAAACCTTTGATCCGTTTGCCAAAGAAGGTTTGGGGTTGTCGATGGATATCGGCAGCGGTGAACAGCAAATGGGCGGTGGAGATGTGGAGACCCGCAGTTTGCGTCTGTCCTGGTCTGGAGAGAATTTGGGGTTAATGGTCTACGGCTCGAAAGACAGCCGCGAGCAGATCACCGACAACCGCGAACTGAATCTTGCCACTGGTGCGGGTGGTGAATTGATGGTTAATGAGATGGAGTTTCGCAGTTATGAAGTGGAGCGGGAAAATGAAGCCTACGGTGGACACCTTGAGTACCGTTTTGATGATGGCCTGAGTCGTTTGTTTGTCTCCAGTTTGTACAGTGAATTTGTCGATCATGAGCAGCGTAATCAATACGCGTTTGATCTCGCCGGTGGAGCCGGTGCTATCGGTGGAGCAATAAACCCCGGTGATTCAGGGTATCAACCTTTAGTCTTGGTACAGCGTTGGTTGCAAGACGGTGAGTACAGTAACTCCACTGATTCACAAACACTGGGACTGGATCTGCAACTGGAGTCCTGGCTGCTGGAAGCTCGCTACAATCACACAGAAACAGAGAACAATATGCTGTTGCCGATCGTGATGAGTGCCGGTGGCACCGCGGCGGCAGACTACGATCTGAGTGATCTGGAAGATCCGGCAATGAGCCTCTATGACGGATTCACAACTAATCCTTTGGATTTGGCTGACATTAGCTACTCCACCAATTTGGGCATGCCTCTCTCTTCGGAGCTGTTGGTTGAGTCCGATCAGTTCAAGCTCGATGCCAGTCGTGAGCTGAGTTTTCTGGGGCACGATCATAAACTTCAACTGGGTCTGCTCTACGATCAGCGCGAGTCTTCAGGCTACGCTTTATCGATGCAAAGAGGACCTTTCCCATCGACTATCGATGTCGACAGCTTTGATACCGGTGAAGCATGGGAGTCGGATTTCGGCAATGGTATCGGCGGCAGCTACTTTGATAACGCCGGTCTGCTGGCAGCATGGGAAGCCGCTGCTGGAAAAGTGACAGGTTCTCCGGCTGATGATCAGATTGTGAATATCGACGAGGACATTACCTCTCTCTATGTTATGAACACCACTGAGTTTGATTGGGGTAATCTGGTGTACGGCGTGCGCGTTGAGAACACTGATTACTCATCCACCGGTCCGGAGGCCAACTACTCCGACAGTTTTACCAATGTGCTACCCAGTGCGCATATTAATTACAACATGACAGACAATCAGAAACTTCGACTGTCCTTCAATACCGGTATTAGCCGCCCTACGTACAATGAGTGGCGGGCGGCCGCTGCCGCAAATCCATTGTCAGAGACCATTAGTGGCGGTAACCCGACTCTGGAAGAGGAAAAATCCTGGGGTATGGATGCGTCTTATGAATGGTATCTGGGCGACAGCAGTTTGGTGGCTGTGGGAGCTTACTACCGCTCCATCGACAAGGTCATCTACGATGCCATTTCCACCATTGATGCCGGGCTTTATTACGCACCAGCAGCGGGTGAGCAGTGGGATTACGTCGGTACAGTGAATGGCAAGGACGGTGAGCTGAAAGGTGTCGAACTGAACGTGATTGCGCAAGCGGGTGATGTGTTTGGACTCGATGCGGATAACCCGCTGGGTGGGTTTGGTTTCAGTGGTAATGTCAGTGCCCTCGACAGTGAATTTGAAACCCTTGAAGGCGAAAAATTCAGTCTGCCGGGCACCTCGGATTTGGTGTACAACGCTTCCATGTATTACGAGTGGGATGGTTTTTCCATTCGCCTGAATTACCAGTACCGTGATGATTGGATGACCGCCACTGAATCTGCAGGCATGGCAGAATACTGGGCCCCTCAGGAACGACTGGATATGTCCATGCGTTACGCTCTGCCCTTTGATCTTTACGGTGCGGAAGTGTCGCTTTACCTGAACGCCAATAACCTCACGGATGCCGTCGATGTGCGTTACACCGGCAGTGAGGAGACACCCAACCAAGTCGAGCGCTACGGTCGCCGTTATATGGCTGGTGTACGCGTCAGCTTCTGATGACTTGATCCCACTCTATTCTGCCCCCCATTGGGGGGGGATATTCAAAGACAACGATGGACAAACCAATGACAGCAATTACTTCGACCTCTCATTTAAAACGCCTCGGCCTGGCCGGCAGTGTCTTTATGGCTGTAGCCCTGTCTGCCTGCAGCACCTCGACACCGAACAACATTGATCAGCTCAGGGTCACCTTCGATGAGCAAAGCCAGACCTACGATTTGAACTGGCAGGCCAGTGATCCAGCTCAACCAGTGACCATTGAAGTGGCGAGCTCTGAAGCGCCGGACAACTTCAGCACTCTAGCCGACGGCTGGGCCGAAAACAGCTATCAGTGGAAAGTGGAAGATGGTGAAAAGCGCCGTTACTTTAAAGTGGTCCCCGAACAGGGACAGGCAGCGGAGTCCGCTGCGCGCTGGTTACCTTTGGAAGGCGGCCGCAACTTCCGCGATCTGGGTGGTTATATTACCGAAGACGGTCAACAGGTGCGTTGGGGCAAGTTGTTTCGTTCTGGTGCCATGACGGAACTTACTGATCAGGATTACAAAGTTCTGGAGACGTTTGATATTGCCACCGTTGTGGACTTCCGCACTCTGGAAGAGCGTCAAAATGAGCCGACGCGATGGCAGAATGCCAACACGGAAATCCTCAGTTGGGAATACCATATGGACATGGGAGCTAATGGTGCCTTTGGGCAGATCTTTCGTCAGCCTGATCTGAGTGCCGCCAAGGTTGAAGGTGCGATGGCAAGCATGTATCCGGGGCTCCTTGAAACTCAGAAGCCTCACTACCAGGCCATGTTTGAGCGTCTGGTGAAAAGTGACGACGGATTGGTGTTTAACTGCACAGCGGGTAAGGATCGCACCGGGATTGCCGGTGCATTAATCCTGACGGCTCTGGGTGTGGATGAACAAACCGTTGTCAAAGATTTTATGCTCAGCGATACCTATTATCAGCAACACCCAATGACGTTTTCTGCTCCCCATGGAGAAGAAGAGATGGATGAAAAACAAAAGGCCATGATGGCCATGTTTATGCGTCTGCCACCAGAAGTGCTTCAACCGATCATGGGCGTTAAAGAGTCTTATATCCGAGCCGCGTTTGACAGCATGGAGCAGCAATCCGGATCGGTGATGGCATACATTCAGCAAGAACTGAATGTGGACGATCAGGATTTACAGAAACTGCGTCAGAACTTCTTGGAGCAGCCTCAAGGCTGATTCTGGCAAGCGGCAACGAATCTCACACATCCCCGGATTCGTCGCCGTCTGGCTCTCTGCTCGGATTGAGCCTTTCCCTTCTGCAGTGGTTTGTCGCCGCTGCTTTTTTGTACATCCGTTTTTGCACTCCCTTTTTTACCTCCTTCTTTCATTTTCTTGCGGTTTTGTTGTTTGAGGCTGCTTTCCGGACTTAAAGCCTATTTTCCATGCATTGACGTTAGATAATCCGGTGTTTTGTGGAAAGTACGGGATTAATAACTATTCTCTCTCTGTAGCTGATGTGAAATAACAAACACTCAACCTATTGCTCGATGATGTTGAAAATGGGCACTTAAAGTGTCAGTGACCATCGCTTTTAGAGCTGAAGTTCAATGGAGAGAACCTGCATGACGAAGACCACAAATACTGCGCGTACGGGCCGTGTACGGCGATCTGCCCGAGGGACGAAGAGCCTGTTGGCGGGACTCATGATGGGCTTGTTGGCCAACAGTGCTTCCGCTGAGGAGGCGCACAATGCCGCGGCTCAGGCCAACAACCCTTTGGCGAATATGAAGTCGTTCAGTTTTCAGAACTATTTTATAGGCGAGTTGACCGAGTCCGAAGAATCCGCCAACCAGTTCTGGATGCGTTACGCCCAGCCTTTCTCCATTGGCGAAAGTAACTGGCTGCTGCGGGCTTCCCTGCCGGTGTATACCCTGCCTGTTGACGCGGCAGGCACCAAGGATAGCGGCCTCAGTGATCTCAATGTGTTTGCCTCTTACCTGTTTGATACGGGCAATCCCGGTGTCAGTTTTGGTGTCGGGCCGCTGTTAACCGCACCCACTGCCAGTGAAGATGAGCTGGGCAGTGAGAAGTGGTCCGGGGGTTTTGCAAATGTGTTGTTTAATGCCACTTCGCCCAAATTTCAGTACGGCTATCTGTTGACCTGGCAACACAGTTTTGCCGGTGATGATGATCGGGACGACGTTAATGCGGCGGTCTTCCAGCCTTTTGCGTTTTATCAGCTGGGTGGTGGCACCTATCTACGGTCAGTGCCTTCCTGGTTGTATAACTTTGAAAACGACAGCTACAGTGTGCCTTTGGGATTGGGTATTGGTCAGGTGATCAAACAAGGCAAAACTGTTTACAACATTTATGTGGAGCCTCAGGTGTCTGTGGCCGATGACGGCCCTAACCAACCAGACTGGCAGATCTTCTTTGGTTTTAATATCCAACTGATGGATTAACTCGGATAGATCGGAGCAATTATGAATTGGCGCAATGCACTGGTTTTGAGTGGTTCGGGATTGTTTGTGTTGGGCATGTCTGCCCAGGCGACAGCCGGTGGTCTGTGGTTAAACGAATACGGTGACTTTTCCAGTGGCCGTGCCTCTGCCGGTGCCGCAGCCGGTGTGGACGACGCTTCCACCATGTTACACAACCCCGCCAGTATGACTCGAGTGAAAGGTGGTCAGTTGACGGTGACCGCCGCGGCGTTACAACCATCGCTAAAATTTTCGCAGGACAGCGACCCGGCACTGGGACCTGGCGGTGGTAATGGCGGAGATGCCGGCGTGTTCTCACCCACCGGTGGTGTGTTCTATGTCGGCGATCTGGACAGCGAGCGCTGGGACATCGGCATTTACTTCAGCGGTCTGGCGGGATCGGGTCTCGAATACGACGACGACTGGGTGGGACGTTATCAAGCGACTGAGAGTAGCCTGATGATTGCCGCTCTGGCGCCGACAATTGCTTATCGTGTTACCGATAAACTCTCCATTGGTGCGTCGATGCAGATGATTGCGGCGTCTCTGAACATGAAGTTGCGCACGCCGGCGCTATTGCCCAATGGCACTGATGGTCGCGTCTCACTGGATGGTACCGATGTCAGTGGCGGTTATACCCTCGGAGTGTTGTATGAACTCTCGGCCAACACCCGCATCGGAATCAATTACCAAAGTGAACTGGATCCGGATTTTTCCGGTGATCTGACGCTGGAGAACATCAACCGCTCCGTGGCGACCAATACCGAACTGAGTATGGCGCAAAAAGTTCGTCTGGGCGTTCACCATGAATTGAATGAAAAGTTATCGCTGGAGTTTACCCTTGGCTGGGACGACTGGAGTGCCTTCGATCAGGTGTTTGTCTCCACACAAAATGTCAGTGGTGGTCTGGAAAAAAACTCCCGTGATACCACCCACACCGCTCTGGGGTTTCAATACCGCTTCAGCAATCAATGGAAAATGACCGGTGGTTTATCTTATGACACCAACCCGATGAATTCGCTGTATCGCACCGCCGATTTACCGCTGGATCGTCAGGTCAAGGTAGCCGCCGGTGTTGAGTATCAACCCGATGAGAGCTGGAAGCTGTCGGCTTACGCCAACTACACGGACTTGGGTAACGCGAAAATTGACGCGGGAAGCTGGTCCGGCGAGTACGACACCGATGCGATTTATCAGTTAGGTTTTAGTGCCAGCTGGATGTACTAAAGAAAATGTACTGAATGGAAGCTTTGATGACAATTATTGCTAAAAGATCGCGTGCAATTTTAGCCTGCAGTGTATGGATGGGTGTCTTAATAGGTCTATTGACGGCGTGTGATCAGAAGGAAGTTGACTCTCAAGAAGAGAACAAACTGAATCGTGCAAATCCGGCGGCGGTGTACTGTGTGGATCAGGGAGGAGAGTACATATTGGAAACTGGAATGTGTGAGTTGCCCAGTGGTGAATCTATAACTGCCTGGGATCTCTATCGCAACAGCCAAAACCCATGATCATAGTCCTGTCATGATAATCCCCGTGTCTGTTTTACGTCGTACTTCAGGTCTGTTGGCGAGTATGGCCATGTTTATGGTGGTGCCGGCAGTATCCGCTGAAGGCTTTGTTCAGAATCAGGTCGAGGCGTTCAAAAACAGCGACATCATCTTTGAAAAAAGCCAGTCCAATGTGCCCTTCGTACCTCTGGCGTTTATGGAAGTGAGCACTTATGGCGACGCTCAGGTGGATACTTCAGCCCGGGGAAGCGAGCTGGAATACGACGTCAATATGGTCAGTCAGGGGGCGGCCATGCCGTTTTTGCTCAACGAACGCTCGGCGGTTTTGGTGGGCGAGTACCTGAGTTACGCCCGCTTTGATGTCCACAATAGCGGTTCTGCGCCACAAAACCCCGGTCTTTTGGATGATCAGTTTTCCGTGACTT
Organism: Pseudomaricurvus sp.; assembly: GCF_965662505.1. Classification (NCBI taxonomy): domain Bacteria; kingdom Pseudomonadati; phylum Pseudomonadota; class Gammaproteobacteria; order Cellvibrionales; family Cellvibrionaceae; genus Pseudomaricurvus; species Pseudomaricurvus sp. The sequence continues at coordinate 9,096 of NZ_CBFIHX010000063.1, forward strand.
CTGTGGGCTTGCCCCTGGGCTGGATGTATCAAAATAACGATCAGTGGCAAACCATGGCGTTTGTCATGCCCATGACCCACGAGTCCTCTCTACCCAACGCAGATCGAAGTTGGCAGTACCTGATGGGCGCCTTTGCCCGTTACCTTGCCAGTGACGATGTCTGGTGGATTTACGGCGTCTATGCCGATTTGGCTGAGGGCGACGATTTTATCGTGCCGTATATTGGCGCCTACTGGGAAATTGACGAGCGCTGGTCGCTGTCGGCCGTGATGCCCTGGCCTTCCATTACCTACGCATCCAGCCCTGACTGGTTTGTGCGTTTTGGCGTGTCCCCTTCCAGCGCATCATGGTCGATTGATCCCACGGGCGGCAATGCAGCCGTTAACTACGACGCCTGGGATTTTGGCATCTCCTATGAACACCGAGTGTGGGACAAGGTGTGGTTACACATTGAAGGCGGCGTGGGTGGGTTTCGCGGCTTGCGCATCGAAAACGATCAACTGGAAGATTCCGATATTACTGTAGGAAGCAGTCCCTACCTTTCTTTTCAAATCAATTACCGGCCGTCTTTGAATTAAGGCCTTTAATGTAAAAGTCTTTAATTCAAAAAGTATTTAGCTTAAAAACCTTTAGTTTAAAAAAAACAGTAGCCTAAAAACCTTTGCCCTTGAAGTTAAGAGAAAAATTATGAAACACCCGTATGCGTTCGCATTGCTGTTGGGATTGGTAAGTTCATCGGCCTCGGCGTCTTTTTTCGAAGAGTATATGACCGATCCTGAAGACGGTAAGCTGGACGCTAGCCGCTACCTGTCCGAAGTGCCGCTGGGCTTTTTACCCGTGCCCAGCATTATCACCGAACCTGCAGTGGGTTACGGTTTGGCGGTGGCAGGTATTTTTTTTCATGAGTCGGAAGAGCAGCGCAAGCAACGCACGTCCGGAAAGGCGTTGCTACCGAACAACATCACCATTATCGGTGGTGGCGGGACAGAAAATGGTACCTGGGGTAGCGGTCTGGGTCACATTGGTTTTTGGCGTGACGATACGATTCGCTATAAAGGTTTTTTGATGTACGGATCAATCAACCTCGATTTTTATTCACTGGACAGTGTTGAGTTACCCAGGGCCGTTGAGTTGGAAATGGACGGTCCCTTTGTATTTCAAAAACTGACGTTTCGGATTCCCGACTCACATTTTTTTGTGGGCGGCCTGCAACTGTATCGCAAGGTGGAATTGGGTTTGGGGGAGTCCTATGAGTTTCCCAGCAGGCTCGACCCGGTAAAAGACTTTCTGCAAGACAACATTCAAAACGACGTGACCACCTCGGGGTTGGGTTTTACGGTTGAGTACGACACTCTCAATAACCCTCTCAACCCCGAAAAAGGCTTTTCCTACAGTGCCAACTATATTCGTTTTGATGAAGCGATTGGCAGCGATGTGGAATACGACAACTACCGATTTGTAGGGCTCAATTACTGGCAGCTGAATGACAAGTTTAATTTAGGTATCAGAATGCAGCTGGATGTGGTGGATGCCGATGACGGTGAGCGTTTGCCGCCTTACGTTCCCCCCTTTGTGGATTTACGCGGTGTGCCCAAATCCCGCTACCAGGCCGAGGCCGCTGGCGAAGCCGAGATACAACTGGACTATAAACTGGATACTCGCTGGAAGTTAAGTACCTTTACTGGCATGGGGCGTGCGGCGGATAAAGTCAGTGACTTCAGTGATGCGGAAAATGTCTACAGCTATGGCGTGGGTTTTCGCTATTTGATTGCCCGCCGCTATGGGTTTTCCATGGGCGTTGATATTGCCCGAGGCCCCGAGGAAACTGCTTTTTATATTCAGGCGGGTTCGACCTGGTAGACCGAGTGTTCAAACAGCGCACACAAAAAAGGCCACGGAATATCCATGGCCTTTTTCTTTAAAGGATGCACCCTGTTGAGGTTGGGGCAAGCGCTTTTGATTATGGAGTCTGAATGGTTGTCGCAGCTTCCATATTATCCAGCCCTTCGGCTAATTGTTTTGACCAGCGGGTTAGAACACGGTCCGCGTCGGATTTATTGGTGACGCTGTTGCTCCAGGTCAGGTAGTTATCATCAAAATCTCTGACTCGATCAACGACCCGAGCGATGATGGCATTACTGGCGCTGTCTGCCGCTTCCAGATACAGAGTCATTTCCCCGGCTGAGGTGGTGTAGGTGCGGCTGATACCGGCAGTTTGCACATCCGGTGCGTTGATATCCAGATTGATGATGGAGGGTTTCAACAGCAGGGTGGGTTCACCGGTATCCACCGCGTCCACCACTTTGTACTTGGAGCTACTGGCCAGCTGTTTGCTGAAATGCTCCTGACAGGCTTTACCGAGATTGGTTTTGATTTTATCCACATCCTTTTGCGTGACCCGATTGTTCAAACTGAGACGGTTAGAATTTTGATCGCGCATCCAGTTCTTGCGGAATGAGACTTCGCAGCTTTCTACTTTCACGGTCTTATACTCGGATAAATCCACACCGGGCTTCAGATAAACGGTACCAAATTTAGAGTCGGGTACCAGATTCAGACCATCAAACGACACCGGCGGCGCTTGTGTGGTGGTGCAACCGGTCAGCGCGACTGACAATAACAAGGCTGAAACGAGTGTTCCCTTGAGTGAAAAGTGAAGATTCATGGGTTTTTCCTTAGACATGGTTGTGACTGTTCATCAATAAGGTTTAGACGTAACCGTCTGAAAACGCAATTTTGCGACCCGGGGTGGTTCATGATTTAGGATGAAATTGGGCACTGCGTGAGCGAAACCCCGGTCATTGGCAGATTCATCGGGTTTTGTCGGGTGTGAGTATCCGTAAACTGAGGTAAACGGATGGGTAGCACCGTTAATACCTCATATAAGACATCAAGGATGATGATATGTTCTTTAAAAGACGCCCTCTGATAGCGGTAATTCTTCTCTGTGTTCAGCTTTTACTTTGCGCTGTCACACAGGCCGATTCTCCTGATCTGCTGCTGGCTCGTTCCTATCAATCCGGTATCGACGTACAGGAATTCTGGGTCAGTGAAAAATACGATGGCTTTCGGGCTTACTGGGATGGCAAGCAGTTGATCACGCGTCAGGGTAATGTGTATGCGGCGCCGCTCTGGTTTACGGAACACTTTCCGAAAACGCCCATGGATGGTGAGTTGTGGGTGGGACGACAGGGATTCGAAACCGTAGCGTCCATCGTACGACAGAAAACACCGCACGATGGCTGGCGACGGGTCATTTATAAGGTGTTTGACCTACCGGCGGCAGCCGGTTCTTTTGATCAGCGTCTGCCATTGCTTCAAACCATCATTGCCGAGGCTGAGGTTCCCTGGTTGCAAGCGGTGGAACAGTGGCGTGTTGCCAGTGAAGAAGAGCTCTATCAGCAGCTGGAGACGATAGTCACTGAGGGGGCGGAAGGTCTAATGCTGCACCGCGGTAACTCTCTATATCGTGCCGGTCGTCATGACGACTTAATCAAACTCAAACAGAGTCAGGATGCCGAGGCCAGTGTGGTGGGGTATCGACCCGGTAAGGGCAAGTACACCGGCATGATGGGCGCCTTGGTGGTTGAAATGCCCAGTGGTCAGCGGTTTCGCATTGGTTCCGGTTTCAGTGATCAGGAGCGGCGCGAGCCTCCGCCGATTGGCAGTGTGATTACCTACCAGTACAACGGTTTGACGCAGCGGGGGATACCCCGCTTTGCCCGTTTTCTGAGAGTCAGGGTCGATTGAGTATGGCTTAGTTGCGAGAGACTTATTTGATCAAACGAATCGCGTAGGGGACGCGGAACGTCTCGCCTTTTTGCGTGCCGACAATCCCGAGTATGCAAAAGATCAAATGCACCAATCCCAATATGGGAAACAGGAACAGGCCAATCACCAGAAAACTCAGGAAAAACGCGATGCAGTAGCCGAACAACAGGGTAATGGACCAGTTGAGCGCTTCTTTGGATTGATCCTGAACGTAATCGTCTTCTTTCTGCACCAAATACAAAATCAGACCCGGCAGAAACCCCAGAAAAATGGTTCCGACCCAGTTGAGCACGGCCAGGTTTTTGGAGTCCTGAGGCACTGCGGCCATTTGCCCTCCCGTACTTTCAAATGTATTTCCAGTGGCAGATCCAGAAGACGTTCCAGAAGCCGTGTTGGAGGAAGTTTTCGGGGTGGGTTCCGGGGGTGTGGTGCGCTTTACGGGTTCTGGCGCGTCTTTGGACGATTCATTGTCAGGAGTGTCGTTCATATCAAGTTCCTTCTAATAGTCAGTCGTGTAGTGGTCAGTCGTTGAGTGATCAAGCCTGCCTTGAGTCTAGCAGCTCTCAGCTTAACATCCTTGTTTTTGAACTGGATATAGATACAGTGTTTGTGTAAGGTAAGCCCTTTGAATGATCAGAGTTGATCTTCTGGCTGAACACGTAAAGAGCGCTGACCCTGCTTGAGCTTGAACAAATGATCCTGCAACTTGGAGCCTTTGCGTTGGGCGACGCCAATGGCCAGTACATCAATGACGACCAGATGGGCAATGCGCGATGACAGCGGTGTGTAGATCTCGATGCCCTCTTCCACATCCACCACGATGGGGATGGTGGCGTTTTGAATCACCGGCGTGTTACTCGGAGCCAGAGCAATCACTATACCGCCGGCTTGCTTGACCATCTCCATGGAGTCCAGCAGTGCCTTGGTGCGGCCACTCTGGGAGATAGCGATAATCACATCCCCGGGCTGCATGGACATGGCAGACATGTTCTGAATGTGGGGATCGGAGTGAGCGGCAGTGGCCAGTTGCAGGCGGAAAAACTTGTGCTGAGCATCGGCGGCCACCGCTCCGGAAGCGCCAAAACCGTAGAACTCGACACGGTTGGCGGCACAGATAGAGGTCACGGCGGCGTCCAGCAGGCCCGGGTCCAGGTCGTCACGGACTTGCAACAGGGTATCAATGGTGGAATCGAACACCTTGTGGGTAAAGTCGGCGATGGAGTCCTGATCGGTCACGGCGATCTGGCCAAAGCTGGGGCTCGAAGCCAGTTGCTGGGCCAGGTTGAGTTTGAAATCCTGAAAACCATCGCAACCGATGGCGCGGCAAAAGCGCACAACGGTGGGTTCACTGACCTCGGCTTCTCTGGCGAGATCGACGATGCGCATGTGAATGATTTCTGCGGGTTTGCGCAGAACCAGTTCGGCAACTTTACGTTCCGACTTACGCATGGTTTCCAGCGCCGTGCTGATGCGCATGGTGAGTTCGGCAGGCTTCACAGTCGTTGATTTCCCTGATGCTGTTGGTGAACCCCGATACTGGGCAAGGGTTTTTATCCGATGGCCATAGTATAAAAAATTATGTAGTAAACGCATCAACTTTCTGTAGTTTTGCTACATATCCACATTAATCACAGGCCTTAGTCTGGATGAATAAGACCTAAGTCACTCATTTATGAGGGGTTTTAAGGTCTTCTCGGAGGTTTCCTGAGGGTTTATCTGGGCTTTTTTGTGGCCTTTCTTGGTAGAATGCCGGTATGGACGTATCCCCAATACTTGAAAATTTAAACGATGCCCAGCGCCAGGCGGTGACTGCGGCTCCCACCAATCAGTTGATCCTTGCGGGTGCCGGCAGTGGCAAAACCCGGGTGCTGGTGCACCGTATCGCCTGGCTGATCCAGGTGGAGCAGGTGTCTCCCTTTTCCATTCTGTCGGTGACCTTTACCAATAAGGCGGCGCGGGAAATGCGCGGTCGCATTGAAGAGCTGCTCGGTCTCAGCCCGCGGGGCATGTGGGTGGGCACCTTCCACGGCATTGCCCACCGCCTGCTCAAGGCGCACTGGAAAGAAGCCGGTCTGCCACAGAACTTCCAGATTCTAGACAGTGACGATCAGTTGCGACTGATTAAACGGATTTCCCAGCAGTTGGGTCTGGACGACAAACAGTGGCCGCCGCGCCAGTCACAGTGGTTTATTAACGCTCAAAAAGATGAAGGTCTGCGGCCGGATTACATTCAGGAGACCGGCGACCCCTACATCACCACCATGATTCGCATCTACCGCGAGTACGAAGACGCCTGCCGTCGCGGTGGGATGGTGGATTTTGGTGAGTTGCTGTTGCGCTCCCACGAGCTGTGGCTCAACTCCCCCGCCCTGCTGGCGCACTATCAGGAGCGTTTCCCCTTTATTCTGGTGGACGAATTTCAGGATACCAACACCATCCAGTACGCCTGGTTGCGAGTGCTGGCGGGCAAACAGTGCAAGGTGACTGCCGTGGGCGATGACGACCAGTCCATTTACGGCTGGCGCGGCGCCAAGATTGAAAACATCCAGCGCTACGAAGACGATTTTGCCGATACCGAAGTGGTGCGACTGGAACAGAACTACCGCTCCACCTCGACGATTCTCGACGCCGCCAATGCGGTGATTGAAAACAATCAGGGACGCTTGGGTAAAACCCTGCGCACCGACGGCGAAAAGGGCGAGCTGATTAATCTGTATTCGGCCTTTAACGAGCAGGATGAAGCCCGATACATTGTCGATCGCATTGAAAACTGGGTGCGCGATGGCAACCGCCGCAGCGACAGTGCGATTCTCTACCGTTCCAACGCCCAGTCGCGGGTGCTGGAAGAAGCGTTATTGCGCGAAGGTGTGCCCTACCGTATCTACGGTGGTCAGCGATTCTATGAACGTCTGGAAATCCGCAACGCGCTGGCGTACTTGCGGTTGATGGCCAGTCGTCAGGACGACGCTGCATTTGAGCGGGTGATTAACACGCCGACCCGAGGCATCGGCGGCAAGACTGTGGATCAAATCCGGCTGTTTGCCCGCGAGCAGGGCTGCTCCCTGTGGGAGGCGTCGGAGCAACTGGTGGCCAACAAGGGGCTGACGGCACGTGCTCTGAATGCTGTGCACAGCTTTGTCCTGCTGGTGAACGAATTGCACGAGATCAACGTCGACAAGGCGCTGGGTGAATCTGTTGAGCATGTGATTCACCACTCCGGCTTGTACGAATTTCACAAACTGGAGAAAGGTGAAAAAGGCCTCGCCCGCATCGAAAACCTTGAAGAGCTGGTCAACGCCTGTCGGGCTTTTGTGAACGACGATCCCGAGGCGCCGGAGCTGAATGCGTTTCTGGATACCGCCGCGCTGGATGCCGGTGATGCCCAGGCTGATGAGCACGACGATGCGGTGCAACTGATGACGCTGCACTCGGCCAAAGGTCTGGAGTTTCCGCTGGTGTTTCTGGCGGGTGCGGAAGAAAACCTATTTCCCCATCGGATGTCGGCGGAAGATCCGACGCGGTTGGAGGAAGAGCGCCGTCTCTGTTACGTGGGCATCACCCGGGCGATGGAGCAGCTGGTCATCACCTACGCCGAAACCCGTCGTATGCACGGGCAGGAAAATTTCAATTCCATCTCCCGTTTTGTGAAAGAGATTCCCTCCGAATTGATTGCCGAAGTGCGGGTGAAAAATACCATCAGCCGGCCGATCAGTTTTCAGCGTCCGGCGGTCAGACCTCGACTCAGTGACGAGGGGGAAGAGACCGGTTTCTATTTGGGTCAACGGGTAAAACACGCCATCTTTGGGGAGGGTGTGATTCTGCATTTTGAAGGGGATGGTGCCAGCGCGAGGGTGCAAGTGAACTTTCAGGATGAAGGCTCCAAGTGGCTGGTGCTGAAATTCGCCAAACTGGAAGCCATGAGTTGATATGTTGCACGATGACGGCTTTTTGAGCGCACCATAAAAAATAACAATGAAAAAATAAAAACGGAAACAAACCATGAGTGACACGCAATCTGGCCGCCGTCAGGTGGTGATTATCCTCGGGCTGGTAGCCCTGGTCGTCCTACTGTTCTGGCTGCTGGTCGCCAGCAAGCTGGGGGGCGCTGCCACCAGCGGTCGTACCGGCAATCTTGACCGCGGTCATCAGGAAACCTTTCACTGGAAACTGGTGACCACCTGGCCGAAAAACTTTCCCGGTTTGGGCTCTGCCGCGACCAACTTTTCCCGCCTGGTGGATGAGATGAGTCAGGGGCGTTTAACTGTCAGTGTGTACGGTGCTGGCGAGCTGGTGCCGGCGCTGGGAGTATTTGATGCGGTGTCTTCCGGCAGTGTGGAAGCCGGTCATGGAGCGGCTTATTACTGGAAGGGCAAAAATACTGCGACCCAGATGTTTACCGCCATTCCGTTTGGTATGAATGCTCAGGAAATGAACGGCTGGCTTCACTACGGCGACGGCTTAAAGTTGTGGCGGGAAATCTACGCGCCCTTCAATCTGATCCCTTTTGCGGCGGGTAATACCGGTATTCAAATGGCCGGTTGGTTCAATAAGGAGCTCAATACCTTCGACGACATCAAGGGCTTAAAAATGCGCATCCCGGGGCTGGGCGGCGAAGTCTGGAGCCGTGCCGGCGGTTCGGCGGTGAATATTCCCGGCGGTGAGCTCTACACGGCCCTGCAAACTGGCGTGATCGACGCCACGGAATGGGTGGGCCCCTACAACGATCTGGCGTTTGGGTTTTATCAGGTGGCGGATTACTACTATTACCCCGGCTGGCACGAAACCGGCTCGACGCTGGAACTGATCGTCAACAAAGACGCTTACAAAGCCCTGCCGAAAGACTTGCAGGCGATTGTGGAAACCGCCGCGCGCATGGCCAATCAGGACATGCTGGATGAGTTTACCGGCCGCAACAACACCGCTCTGCAGGAGTTGATTCACAAGCACAACGTCGATGTGCGACAGATCCCCAAACCGGTGCTGAATAAGCTGCGGGCCATCTCCGATCAGATCTACCAAGAGGAATCGGCGAAAAACCCCGATTTCAAGCGAGTCTATGATTCTTACAAAGCCTTTCAAGATGGCGTTTCGGAATATCACAAAGTGTCCGAAGAGGCTTATTATAAGATGATGGACTGACCTTCTGTTGTGAAGGGCCGGCCTGTCTGCGCTATAAAGCGCGGAGCTATGAAGAGTACAAGGCTATGAAGGTTCTGCATCTTATTCGTCACGCCAAGTCCAGTTGGGATAACCCCGACTGGGCGGATATCAAAAGACCCCTCAACCCCCGCGGGCTGGAATCCTGTCAGATTATGGCACCCGAGATTGCCCGCTATTGCGACTTCCCTGAGGTGTTCTGCAGCCCGGCGGTGCGTGCCCAGTCCACCCTTCAAGGTTTCAAAGAAGTTCTGCCTGAGTTGTCGGATTGGACCACAGACGAAGCGCTGTACACGTTCAGCAGTTGGGATTTGCTGGAGTGGTGTCGGCAGCTGGATGAAAGTCTGGAACAGGTCACTGTGGTGGGCCATAACCCGGCGCTAACGGATTTGTGCAACGAAGTGGGCGATCAGCCTATCGATAATATTCCCACCTGCGGGTATGTAAAACTGCAGACTGTTTGCAGCCAATGGCGGGAGTTGTCCGCCGGCTCGGCGAAAGTTGCGGCTTTTCTCTATCCGAAAAAGTTTCGCTAGAAGCTGGTTGGCCGGCCGTAAAAAAAGGGTGCCAGGCACCCTTTTCTCAGACAGTGATGACAGCTTCGGTCTAACGATTTTGCTGAATAGACCGGGTGCGACCGTTGTCATCAATGGCAACATAGACAAACGTGCCTTCTGTCACCTTGTAACGCTCACCGGTTTCAGCGGCGTAGAGCCAGACATCCACCATGATGCGGATGGAAGAGCGGCCGATTTCCAGAATCTCTGCGTAACAGCTGATGGTTGAGCCTACCGGTACCGGGCGCAAAAACGCCATACTGCCTGCGGCTACTGTGGTGACTCGACCTCTGGCAATCGCAGCAGCTTTGATCGAACCCGCCAAATCCATCTGCGACATAAGCCAGCCGCCGAAGATATCGCCGTTGGGGTTGGTATCCGCCGGCATGGCAAGCGTTTGCAGCGTCAGCTCGCCGGTGGGAATTGGATCTTCATCCATGTCGTTATAATCATCGTTCATTAATCATCAACCTCAATCTAGTCATGAATGCATGTGGCCTGGCAGCCAGGTTACCAATTGCGGCCAGAGGGCAAGACACAGCATCAGCGCCAATTGGAGCACAATAAATGGCACAACGCCACGATAGATGGCCGATGTGGGCACATTGTCTGGCGCAACTCCCCGTAAATAAAACAATGCAAAGCCAAACGGCGGTGTCAGGAACGATGTCTGCAGGTTAAGGGCGATCATAATGCCCAGCCAAACCGGGTCCAGCCCCATGGCCAGCAGTACCGGCCCGACGATGGGTACCACCACAAATGTGATCTCGATAAAGTCGAGAATAAAGCCCAACAGAAAGATCACCAGCATCACAATCAGGGTTGCCGACAGCACCCCGCCAGGCAGGGTATTGAAAAAGTCAGTGATCATTTCCTCACCGCCAAAGCCACGGAATACGAGAGAAAAAATGGAGGCACCGAGAAGAATGGTAAACACCATGGCGGTGATTTCAGTGGTGGAGCGGGCAATCTCGGACAACTTCTGACGGTTGAGCTGGCGTTTCTGCCAGGCCAGCAATGTGGCCCCCAGAGCACCAACACCGGCAGCTTCCGTGGGGGTGGCGGCACCACTGATGATGGAACCCAGTACCAGAATGATCAGCAACACCGGCGGGAACAGGCTCACCAGCAGATCGCGAGTGGAGACTGTCACCTCCTCCTCAGCCTGCCCACTGGGTGCCTGATCCGGGTGTCTCATGGACATAAACAAAAGATAGAGGATGTACAGCACCACCAGCAGGAAGCCGGGCACGATGGCGCCAACAAACAGATCGCCGACGGACACCGGTTGCGGATTGAAGATGCCCATCTTCAATTGCGCCTGCTGATAGGCACTTGAAAGCACGTCCCCCAGTAGCACCAGAGCGATGGACGGCGGAATAATCTGCCCGAGGGTACCGGTGGCGCAAATGGTGCCGGTGGCCAGTTCGGGGCTGTAACCGCGCTTGAGCATGGCCGGCAGGGACATCAGCCCCATGGTCACTACGGTGGCGCCGACGATTCCGGTGCAGGCCGCCAGCAACATCCCCACTAACACCACCGAGATGCCCATACCGGCGGGCATGCGACCGCAGAGGCGCGACATATTGTTCAGTAATTCTTCCGCCAGCTGGGAGCGTTCCAGCATGACTCCCATCAGCACAAACAGGGGCACAGCGATGAGCGTGTAGTTGTTCATGGTGCCAAAGATGCGATCGGGCATGGCGCGCAGCAGATTGGCGTCAAAATGACCGGTAAGTATGCCGATGCCGGCACAGGTCAGAGCAGTACCCGCGAGCGTGAAGGCGACGTTGTAGCCCATCATCAGGCACAGGCAGACCAGCAGGAACATCAGCAGAGGCAATATCTCAATTAGCATGAGGTGCCTCCTGTGTTTCTGAGTCAGTCGGTTTGTCAGCAGCAGATGTCAAAAGCAACAGACTGCGTAACACTTCGCCGACACCCTGCAGGGCAATCAGAAAAGCGGCCAGGGGAATCAAACTCTTGAGCAAAAACACTGCGGGAATACCGCCAGAGCTGGCTGAGCTCTCCTTCACGGCCCAGGCGTTCAGTACAAAGTCCCAGCTGATAAACAGAATAAACAGACACACTGGCAGCAAAAACATCAGGCTGCCCAGGGCGTTGATCCAGGCCTGCTGATGGCTGCCCAGGCGGCGATAGAATATATCCACTCGCACATGGCCGTCTTGTTTGAGGGTATAGGCGATGCCCAAAAGGAACACCGTGGCGTGAAGATAGGTCAGGGATTCTTGCAGGGCGATGGAGCCCATGGAAAAACCGTAGCGCAGTACCACAATCCAGCAGGTTAGTACCATCATGGCCAGTACCAGCCAGGCGATTAATTTGCCGGTGGCCAAAGCAAAACGGTCTATGGTGGCGACGGCAGTCTTTACGTGAGCCCTTACTGATGAAGGCATCCAAACAACCCCAAGAATGAAATGTTTTAGTTATAAGTTGTGTTTTATTTATAAACTGTATTTTTATAAAAACAGCGACGCAGAGTATACCTGAAGGCGGGACAAGCCCGAAATAGCGGGGAAAAGACGCCGAAACAAGGCTTTGAGTGACGATTGTAACAATAGTGTCATATTACATTCATAGAATTGTCACCATGAATACCTAGCATCATCTCCGGTGCAAAAGTCAGGGCAACTAACGATTCCAAGCCCAATACAGACCCTTAGGAGAAAATAGTGAAAAAGACACTTATGATTGCAACCGTAGCGGCTACAGCTGCTATGAGTGCACAGTTTGCCAGTGCTGCTCGTGACTATATCAGCATTGTTGGTTCTTCAACCGTATACCCTTTCGCCACCGTTGTGGCTGAGCGTTTTGGCCGCAGCAGCGGTTTTACCACGCCAAAAATCGAGTCTACCGGT
>NZ_CBFIHX010000064.1:0-21171 GCF_965662505.1 Pseudomaricurvus sp.
AGCGATCAGTTATCACCCAAACACAATCGAGATCATGGTTAATGAGACCACGCTGTACACCACCAGCATTGGCAGCCCCAGCTTAAAATAATCCGTCATGCGATAGTTACCGGCGGTGTATACCATCAGGTTGGTCTGATAGCCGTAAGGAGACACAAAGCTGGCACTGGCACCAAAAGCCACAGCCATAACGAACGGCATGTAGTCGTCACCCCACTGACCGGAGATGGCCATCGCCAGCGGAAACATAATGGCAGCAGCAGCGTTGTTGGTAACCAGTTCGGTAAACAGCCAGGTCATCAGGAAGACACCGATCAAAGCACCCAGTGGGCTTAAACCACTCAAGCCGTGACCCGCCCAATTGCCAATATGCTCGGCCAACCCGGTTTCGAACATAGCCTGGGAGACACCCAACGCCCCGCCGATAACCACCAGCAACTGAAACGGAAAGCGGGTGCGAATCTCGTCCACCGCCATAACCCCTGTGACCAGCAGGATGCCAAGATAGATCAGCAACCCCTTGATGAGCGGCAGAACACCCGTTGCGCCCAGAACCACAGCAGCGGCAAATCCCAAAAACACCGACCACTCACGAACGCCGGAGAGCACCTTGTTAGACTCCACGCCGCCCACCACAATGAAATCGGCGGAGATGTCTCGGCGGCGGTTAAAATCATCACCCACGGCCAACACCAGTGCATCGCCCGCCTGCAATGCCAGATTACCCAGACCACCCTGCAAGCGCTGATCACCCCGACGCACCGCAACCACGGCGGCGTCGAAACGGGAGCGAAAGTCCACTTCTTTGATGGTGCGCCCGACCAGCCCGGCAGAGGGGGAGATAATCACTTCCACCAGGTTTTCACGCACTGCCAGGTCGAACTCTTGCAACGGCATCAAACCTTGAAAATCATCCAGCAATTCAATAGCCGATAAATCGCCCGTAAAAACCAGAATGTCGCCTTCACATAACACTTCCTGTGGATTGACTGGCGCCATCACGTGATGATCCCGAATCACTTCCACCAGGAAGATCCGCTCCAACTGACGCAGACCGTTGTCCTGTACTGATCGTCCGATCAACGGCGAGCCCGACGCTAACCGCCTCTCCAGAAAATAATCCTGGGAGGCTTCTCCTTCCGCTTCCAACTCTTGATTCGGCAGAACTTTGGGAGCCACCAGCACCAGCACCAGCAAGCAGCCGAAAAACACCGGCAGGCCCACCAGAGTAAAATCGAAAAAGCCCAACGACTCGTAACCCGCCTGCTCGACAAAGCCGTTGACGATCAGGTTGGTCGAGGTACCGATCAAGGTCAGGGTGCCGCCCAGAATAGAGGCGTAGGATAAAGGAAGCAGTAATTTGGAAACCGGCGCAGACCTCTGCCGTTTCAGAGGCCCCAACATGGCCGAGACCACAGCGGTGTTATTGATGAACGCAGAGAAAAACCCGCTGAACAGCGACAGCCGCAGAATGGACTGCCGTGTTGACCCATTGACCACGGCACCGCTCATCCGACGCATCAGTGTCGTGCGCTCCAGCGGCACAGCCACTAGAAACAGCAGCGCCAGCACCAACAAGGAAGCATTGGTGTAACCACTTAACACGCTGTCCAGCGAAAGGATGTCCGATAGATACAGAAAAGCGGTGGATCCGGAAAAGATGACCCAGGGCTTAAGCTGAGTGAAAATTAATAACGCCACAATCACCAGCAGATCCAGTGCTACCAGCCAGCCGGCAAATTCGTTGATCCAGTTTTCCATTGACACTCAACTTTCCATTTACATCTAATTTTCAATGACAGCCAGAGGCAGCGTAGCGAGGGAATATGCAATAGCCATCTACAGAGCGCAAGGGTCCAGGCAGCTTTCAGACGGTTTATTTCAAACAGGTTTATTCGAGGCAAATGTCTATCCAGCTCTGTACGGCGCGACTGATGGCGGCTTTTTTATGGGTAACAAAATAAAACCGGCGATGCATGGGACGCCCTTTGATCGGCAACGGCACCAGTAACCCCTGCTGAATCTCGTCCTCGACAGCGATTTCGGACAGACACCCCACACCCAATCCGGCTTTAACCGCGTTTTTGATGGCTTCGTTGTGGGTCAGCTCCAGAATGATGTTCAGATCCGGCAATAACCCCTGCATGGAGCGGTCGAACGTCTGGCGGTGACCGGAGTCGGATTCCCGCAGGATCCAGCCGGCGGACAAGATATCCTTATTCGTAAGCTGTGCTTTACTTGCCAGGGGATGGTCCGGTCGGCAAAACGCCACCATTTTATCCTCCCGCCAGGGCTGAAGCCGCAAATCATCGTGGTGCAACTCGGCCTCAATCAAACCAATGTCGAGATGAAAGCTCAGCACCTTGGCCACGACTTCCGGCGTGCTACCCACCTCCATCTCGACTTTTGCTTCCGGAAACCTCTGCATATAAGACGCCAGATGTTTAACCGCCAAATAGTTGCCAATGGTGAAGCTGGCCCCGACGCGCAGATGGCCGAAGTCTTCCTGCCCCTGTAGCTCTTGCTCGAACCCCAGCAGGTGGGCCATCACCGCCTCGGCCTTGACCCGAATAGACTCGCCAAAGCTGTTCAGATGCAGGCGCTTACCGGCCCGATCAAACAGCTGAATATCGTAGCGGTTTTCAAATTCCTGCAGAGCGGCACTGGTAGCCGACTGCGACAGGGACAGCGCCACAGCCGCTTTGCTGATGCTCTGCTCCCTTGCGACAGCTAAAAAGACCTGAAGGTGCCTGATGGTGTACTTCATCGCCCGATAAAACTCCGATAAAATCGATATATAAATTCATAATATCCTGATTTTATGAATACCGCTACCCGAGTAAGATAACTTCCATACTGTTTCAGAAGCCTCCCGTTTAGCTTATAAGACTCGGGCAACACCATCAGGGCAAGAATACATGACGACAATAAACGCACATGGCGGAACGCTGATCAACCTCTACGCTGAGGGTGATGCCTTATTGCAGGAAAAAGAAAAAGCCCAGTCCAACCGCTCGTGGGATCTGACCCAACGGCAGATGTTTGATGTTGAGCTGTTGCTCAATGGTGCCTTTTCACCACTGACCGGCTACTTGAACCAGGCGGATTACGATTCTGTGGTCGACAACATCCGTCTGGCGGATGGCACGCTGTGGCCCATGCCCATCAACCTGGATATCTCTCAGGCGTTTGCCGACGACACCTCCATCGGTGACGAGATCACGCTGCGTGACCCCGAGGGCGTGGTCATCGCCAACCTGCTGGTTACAGATATCTGGACACCCGACAAAGAACGGGAAGCCGAGAACGTCTTTGGCACCACCGACACAACCCATCCGGGTGTGCGTATCCTGTTGAACGAAAACCATCCGGTGTACGTCGGCGGCACACTGACCGGTGTCACCCCGCCGCTGCATTACGATTTTAGTCAGTATCGCAACTCCCCTGCCGAGATGCGCCAGGGCTTCGCCGATAAAGGCTGGAAGAACGTCATTGCCTTCCAGACTCGCAACCCGATTCACAAAGCCCACGTCATTATGATGAAGCGGCTGATGGCTCGGAATCAGGCCAATCTGGTGATCCACACCGCGGTGGGCCGCACCAAACCCGGCGATATCGACCACTTCTGCCGCGTGCGCTGCTACGAAAAGATTCTGCCGCACTTCCCCGCAGACTCGGTTGATATCCGCCTGCTGCCTCTGGCGATGCGCATGGGCGGTCCCCGTGAAGCTCTATGGCATGCGCTCATCCGTCAGAACTTCGGCTTCACTCACTTTATTGTGGGACGCGATCACGCCGGCCCCGGACGCAACAACCTGGGCGGTCTGTTCTACGGCGCGACTGAAGCTCAGGAGCTGGTGTCCTCGCTGCAGGACGAACTGAACATCCAGATTCTGAAAGCGCCGTTCCTGCGATACGTAGAAGGCCGTGGCGAGTTCTGCGAAGAGCATGAACTGCTGTCCGGCGAGGCGGGACTGTATATTTCCGGCGCAGAGCTAAAACACATGCTCTGCCACGGTGAAGATATTCCGGAGTGGTTTGCCTTCCCCGAAGTGGTGCAAGAACTGAATCGCACTTTACCGCCCCGCTCGAAGCAGGGCATAACCTTATTCTTTACTGGTCTATCAGGCTCTGGCAAATCCACCCTCGCCAACGGCGTTATGGTAAAATTGCGCGAATTGGGCGGTCGCCATGTGTCTTTACTGGATGGTGATGTGGTGCGCAAAAACCTGTCCAGCGAACTGACTTTCTCTAAGGAACACCGAGACTTAAACATTCAGCGGATTGGCTACGTCGCCAGCGAGATCAGCAAAAATGGCGGCATCGCCATTTGCGCCCCTATCGCACCTTATGCGACCACAAGACGTGCCGTGCGCAGCCTGATCGAAGAAGTCGGTGTATTTGTTGAAATTCATGTAGCCACTCCGATTGAGGTCTGCGAAGCCCGTGACCGCAAAGGGCTTTACGCCATGGCTCGTGACGGCAAGATCAAAGGCTTCACCGGCATTGACGATCCTTACGACGAGCCGGAAAACCCCGAGCTGCGCATCGACACATCCCAACACACGATGACCGATGCCGTTGATCTGGTGATTGAGCGCTTGCGCGAGATGAAGCTGATTGGCTGAGCATGTTTACCTGAACATCATGACTTGACTGACATAAATGAATTACGGGGAGGGGCTGATGCCCTCCCTCCAGAACTCACCACAAATTTTTTTGCTACACACATTAGGTATTGTTATGACTCCTGAAAAATTGACCCATTTAAAACTCCTCGAAGCCGAGAGCATCCAGATCTTCCGTGAGGTTGCCGCCGAGTTTGATAACCCCGTCATGCTTTACTCAGTCGGTAAAGATTCCTCCGTACTGCTGCACCTGGCTCGCAAAGCGTTCCATCCGGGCAAGATTCCTTTTCCCCTGCTGCACGTAGACACCACCTGGAAATTCCGCGAGATGATCGAATTCCGCGATCGTGTGGCCAAAGAGTACGGTTTCGACTTATTGGTGCACATCAATCCGGACGGCGTCGCAATGGACATCAGCCCATTCACACATGGCAGCGCCAAGCACACCGACATCATGAAAACCGAAGGCCTTAAGCAAGCGCTGAATCACTACAAGTTTGATGCCGCCTTTGGTGGAGCGCGCCGCGACGAGGAAAAATCCCGCGCAAAAGAACGCGTGTATTCTTTCCGTGATAAAAATCACCGCTGGGATCCTAAAAACCAGCGTCCTGAACTGTGGAACATCTACAACAGCAACGTCGATCAGGGTGAAAGCATTCGCGTTTTCCCACTATCCAACTGGACCGAGCTGGATATCTGGCAGTACATCTACAAAGAGAACATCCAGATTCCAAGCCTGTACTTTGCAGAAAAACGCCCTGTGGTTGAGCGGGATGGCACTCTGATTATGGTCGACGACGAGCGTATGCCACTGGAAGAAGGTGAAGAGCCGGAAATGAAAAATGTTCGCTTCCGCACACTGGGCTGCTACCCACTGACCGGCGCAGTCGAATCCGATGCCGCCACATTGCCGGAAATCATTCAGGAAATGCTGTTGACCAAAACCTCCGAGCGTCAGGGCCGAGTGATTGACAGCGATTCCGCTGGCTCCATGGAGAAGAAGAAAATGGAAGGTTATTTCTAACAGCCGTCACTTAAACAAGACGGTTAAAAACGTTAGAAAACAGACACCTTACAATTTGAAATTTTGTTAGACGGTTTAACCGGATAACCCAAGACTGCAAAGAGATTATTATGACTGAATCGACCTCTCTTCTTGAAAAAGACATTCTCGGCTACCTTGATCAGCACGAGAACAAAGAACTGTTACGCTTTTTAACCTGCGGTAGCGTGGACGATGGCAAAAGTACCTTGATTGGTCGCCTGCTGCACGACTCAAAAATGATCTTTGAAGATCACCTGTCGGCTATCAAAAACGACTCTAAGCGCTTTAACACCACCGACGGTGAATTCGATCTGGCGCTACTGGTGGACGGTCTGCAAAGCGAACGAGAGCAAGGCATTACCATTGATGTCGCGTATCGCTATTTTTCCACCGACAAGCGCAAGTTCATCATCGCCGACACCCCGGGGCACGAGCAGTACACCCGCAACATGGCCACCGGCGCCTCCAATTGCGACCTGGCGATTGTTATGGTCGACGCCCGCCACGGCATCATGACTCAGACCAAACGTCACAGCTTTATCGTGTCCCTGCTGGGCATTAAGCACGTTGTGGTTGCCATTAACAAAATGGATCTGGTGGACTACAAAGAAGAGCGCTACAACGAGATCGTTGAAGAGTACAAAGCGTTTGCCAAACAGCTGAACATTCCTGACATCCAGTTTGCCCCTATTTCTGCCCTGCGTGGCGACAACGTGGTCAACCCATCAGAGCATATGCCCTGGTTTACCGGTCAGCCGCTGATGAACGTACTTGAAAACATCGAGATTGCTCAGGATCGCAATCTGGAAAACTTCCGCCTGCCTGTACAATACGTGATCCGTCCGAATCTGGACTTCCGTGGCTTTGCGGGCACCATTGCTTCCGGCACGATTCATCCAGGTGATGAAGTGGTTTCACTGCCTTCAGGCAAAACCAGTAAAGTAAAAACCATTTCCACCTTTGATGGCGATCAACCGGAAGCTCAGGAATCACAAGCGGTCACCCTGACTCTGGAGGATGAAATTGATGTGAGTCGCGGCGACATGCTGGTGAAAGCCGGTGACCTGCCGCACGTGAGTACTGGTGTAAAAGCTCACGTCATCTGGATGGCGGAAGAGTCTCTGCGCCTGCACAAGCAGTACGCCGTTAAATTTGTCAGCAAGAAAGCCTTGGGCAATGTGGTTGCCATCGAACACAAGATTGACGTCAACACGATGGAGAAGAGTGCGGCCGACAATCTTGAACTGAATGAAATCGCTCTGTGCGACATCAGCTTCGACATGCCGGTTATTTTCGATAAATATCAGGACAACCGCATTACTGGCGCGTTCATCATTATCGACCGCATCACCAACGGAACGGTCGGCGCTGGCATGATTGCCGACAATCTGGACCTTGCTGGTTTTGACACCAACGTATCCAATGCCGATCTTAAAGCTCAGATCAAAGAAAAGCTGCAAAGTCTGGAATCTCAAATGGAAACCTTTAGCGATGCCAAACTGATTGCGCTGCTGAAGTCTTTGAACGATATTGTTTAATGCTGTGTGACTGAAATAAAAAAGGGCGACATGATGTCGCCCTTTTTTGTGCCTGTTAACTGTTCCGCCACTAATTACGGCCGTAAGTATCCTCAAACCGGACGATATCATCCTCACCCAAATAAGAACCTGACTGCACCTCGATCATTTCCAGAGGGATAGCGCCCGGGTTCGCCAGACGATGGGTGACGCCCAGAGGAATATAAGTCGACTCGTTTTCGGATACCAGAAAGACCTCATCACCACGAGTCACTTCGGCGGTACCACTGACCACAATCCAGTGCTCGGCGCGGTGATGATGCATTTGTAAACTCAGTGTGCCACCCGGCTTAACCACAATCCGCTTAACTTGAAAGCGATCGCCGTTATCGATGGAATCGTAAAACCCCCAGGGGCGATACACCTTACGATGTAGCTGAGCCTCGCTCCGCCCATGCTGCTTCAACTGCGCTACAATCTTTTTAACATCTTGTACTCGATCTTTCGCCGCCACCATGATGGCGTCATCACTCTCTACTACGATGACATCATCCAGCCCAACAGTAGCCACCAATTTGGAGTCACTGCGGATATAACAGTTAGTGGTATCCTCAGCGATCACATCACCCTGTATCGCATTCCCTGCCTCATCTTTGGCAGACACCTCCCAAAGAGCCGACCAGGAACCGACATCGCTCCAACCACAATCCAGCGGCACAACAACAACATTCTTAGCTGAAGCTCCCGTACACAAAGGCTCCATTACCGCGTAATCAATGGAGTCATCCGGGCAGGACAAAAATGTCTCTTTGTCAGGACGAATAAAGTCGGTATCTTCAACTGCCAATTCCATTGAAGACTCACAAGCAGCGAGAATATCCGGGCGATGAGCTTTCAATTCTTCAAGATATCGACTGGCCTTGAACATAAACATTCCGCTATTCCAGACATAGTCTCCACTTGAAAGATACTTTTGGGCTAGCTCGACATCTGGCTTTTCAACAAACTCTTTTACCTGATACGCATCCCCCAAAGTATCTCCCTGGCGAATATACCCATACCCGGTCTCAGGCCCCGAAGGAATAATCCCAAAGGTCACCATCTTGCCTTGTTTCGCGTGGACAGCCGCCTTTCTGGTAGCAACCTGAAAGGCATTCACATCTGTAATCACGTGATCTGCCGCCAACACCAACATCATCGACTCTCCCGCTCCTGACCGCATCAGCTGCAAGGCAGCCAACGCAACAGCAGGCGCCGTATTGCGGCCAGCAGGCTCAAGCACGATATGCCCACCCTGTACCGACTCGAGTGTCCGCAATTGCTCAGCAACCGTAAAGCGGTGATCCTCCCCGCAAATGACCATCGGGGCCTCCACATCAATCCCCAAAAGTCGACTGCAAGTGTCTTGCAACATACTGTTTTCACTCACAAGCGGTAAAAACTGCTTTGGGAAAAGAGAGCGAGACATAGGCCAAAGGCGGGTTCCTGAGCCTCCGGCCATAATAACGGGGACAATCATGCGCAAAGCTTCCTATCGAATGTGCTAAAAAGTCGGTTTATTTCTAATTTCTAACATGAGTCTAGCAGGTAACCACCTGAACTGACGAGGTACAACTACACGTTACTGAGAGCACTACTCTAGCCACTGCTGCCGAAAAGACTGGAGTATTAGTCTCCTAATCTCAACATTAAGCCCCACAACTGCAACTGATAAAGTACAGGCGAAAAAAAAGCGCCCGTAGGCGCTTTTTTCTCAGAAGACTGAATCTTAGTCTTCTTCAACAGCCTCAGCTGCAACCGGACGATCAACCAGTTCAACATACGCCATTGGGGCTTTATCGCCAGTGCGCAAACCACACTTCAAGATGCGAATATAACCACCTGGACGAGTCTCGTAACGAGGACCCAGTTCGCTGAACAGTTTACCAACGGCTGCTTTGCTACCCAGACGACTGAAAGCCAGGCGGCGATTTGCAACGCTGTCTTCTTTCGACAAGGTAATCAGAGGCTCCGCAACGGAACGCAGTTCTTTAGCCTTAGCCAAAGTTGTTCTAATCAACTCATGCTCAACCAGTGAAATAGTCATGTTCTTGAACATGGCTTTACGGTGTGATGAGTTGCGATTCAGTTGACGGCCACTATGACGATGACGCATAACTCTAAATCCTTCAAAACTGATTTCTGCTGCCCTTCGGCAACAGTAAATCTTGTTAACAACCGCCGCCTAGCTCTGTTTAGGACCTAAACAGTCCAGAGCGGCGGCCTATTTTTACGCTAATTTATCGTCGTTTGCGAGGCTGGCAGGTGGCCAGTTCTCCAAACGCATACCGAGAGACAGACCGCGAGACGCCAGAATGTCTTTGATCTCAGTAAGAGATTTCTTACCCAGGTTAGGAGTCTTGAGCAGTTCTACTTCGGTGCGCTGAATCAGGTCACCAATGTAGTAAATATTTTCTGCTTTCAGACAGTTGGCTGAACGAACAGTCAACTCCAAGTCGTCCACTGGACGCAACAGTACTGGATCGATCTCTTCTTCCTTCTCTTCAGGCTCAACTTCTTTTTCGCCTTCCAAGTCAACGAATACCGCCAGTTGCTGCTGCAGAATAGTTGCAGCGCGACGGATCGCTTCTTCAGGATCGATTGTACCGTTGGTTTCCAGATCAAGGATCAACTTGTCCAGGTCTGTGCGCTGCTCAACACGTGCACTTTCTACCTGATAAGCCAGACGCTTAACAGGACTGAAAGACGCGTCCAGTTGCAGACGGCCAATAGCACGAGTCTCTTCTTCATCATTATGACGGGCATCAGCTGGCTGATAGCCGCGACCACGAGCAACGGTTAATTTCATGCTCAGATCAACATCACCAGTGATGTTGGCAATCACATGCTCAGGGTTTTTGATCTCAACTTCGTGATCAACCTGAATGTCGCCAGCGGTTACAACGCCAGGGCCTTTCTTGCTGAGGGTCAACACGGCTTGATCTTTACCGTGCATAACAACAGCGACACCTTTGAGGTTCAACAGGATTTCAATAACGTCTTCCTGAACACCCTCAATGGCGCTGTACTCGTGGAGTACACCATCAATTTCAACTTCCGTGACGGCACAGCCGGGCATGGAAGACAGAAGAATACGACGCAACGCATTACCAAGGGTATGACCAAAACCACGCTCAAGAGGCTCTAAAACCACTTTTGCGCGAGTTGGGCCGTTTTCAGTAACGTCGATATGACGCGGGGTCAAAAACTCGTTTACAGCACTCTGCATAGTCACACCTTTAGTGGAAATTTCTTACTTAGAGTAAAGCTCAACGATCAAGTTCTCGTTGATCTCAGCTGGTAAATCGGCGCGATCTGGTACACGCTTAAACGTACCTTCTTTTTTGTCCGCACTCACATCAACCCACTCAACATCAGCACGCTGAGCGGCCAGTGTCAGAGCCTGCGCAATACGCAGTTGGTTTTTAGCTTTTTCGCGAACAGCAACTACGTCACCGGCTTTCACCTGGTAAGAAGCAATGTTAACTGTCTGACCGTTTACGCTGATTGATTTGTGCGAAACCAGCTGACGAGATTCAGCGCGAGTAGCACCAAAGCCCATACGGTATACAACGTTATCCAAACGCTGCTCCAGCAATTGCAACAGAATCTCACCGGTCGCGCCTTTGCGACGGGCAGCTTCTTTGTAGTAACCGCGGAATTGTTTTTCCAGTACGCCGTAAGTACGACGAACTTTTTGCTTCTCACGCAGCTGTACACCGTAGTCGGACAAACGTCCGCGACGGAGACCGTGCTGGCCAGGAGCATTTTCAACTTTACACTTGGAATCAAGCGGACGTGCGCCACTTTTCAGGAACAGATCAGTTCCTTCGCGACGAGACAGCTTACAAGTTGGTCCAATATAACGTGCCATTATCTAAGCCCCCTTATACGCGACGTTTCTTCGGCGGACGACAGCCGTTGTGTGGAATCGGCGTGACGTCGACAATGTTAGTAATCTTATAACCAACGTTGTTCAAAGCACGTACTGCAGACTCACGACCAGGACCAGGACCTTTAACTTCAACGTCCAGATTCTTCAGGCCGTAATCTTTAGCCGCTTCGCCAGCGCGCTCTGCAGCAACCTGAGCTGCGAACGGGGTAGACTTACGGGAACCACGGAAACCGGAACCACCAGCGGTAGCCCAGCTCAGGGTGTTACCCTGACGATCGGTAATAGTCACGATCGTGTTGTTAAAAGAGGCGTGTACATGGGCAATGCCATCGACAACCGTCTTTTTAACCTTCTTCTTAGTAGTTTTACTTGGCTTTGCCATAGCAACTCTTCCTAACCTCTAACCTTGGGAAGTCTTCAACCTATTAAGGATTAAGACTTACTTTTTGATCGGCTTGCGCGGACCCTTGCGAGTGCGAGCATTCGTCTTTGAACGTTGTCCACGAGCAGGCAAACTGCGACGATGGCGCAGACCGCGGTAGCAGCCCAAATCCATCAAACGCTTGAGGCTCATAGAAACTTCACGACGCAAATCACCCTCAACAGAGACTTTAGCGACTTCACTACGGATAGCGTCTACCTCAGACTCGCTCAGATCACCAATTTTGGTAGATTCAGCGATGCCGGAAGCGGCGCAAATTTGTTTCGCAGTTGTGCGACCAATCCCATAGACATAGGTCAGGGAGATAACGGCATGCTTGTTATCTGGTATATTGACACCAGCAATACGGGCCATTCGGATTACTCCACGTATAACTTAAGTTGCAGCGTTGACAGCGACAATACGCCACCCTCAGCACCATTAAAAAGGCGCGAAAGGATAGCGGTATTACGCACAAAAAGCAATAGCCAGAGAGTTTCCCCCCTGGCGACAGTCAACGCCCCCTTGTTTCCAGCAACTGGAGACCAGTAACTGGAGGCTTGAAGACACTTCAGGTGCCTTCAAGCCCTGCTCTTTTACGACCAGAGAAACAACCCTGGTCACAAAAGAGTCTTAGCCTTGACGCTGCTTGTGACGTGGCTCGGCATTGCAGATAACGCGCAGAACACCTTTACGACGTACAACTTTACAGTTACGGCATATTTTCTTTACTGAAGCACGAACTTTCATGTTTCAAAACACCTTCTAACTCAGCGGCCGAGCATCTTACCCGATTATCGGGCTGAACCATAGCCTTTAAGGTTTGCTTTCTTCATCAATGAATCATATTGATGAGACATCAAATGCGATTGCACCTGGGACATAAAGTCCATTACCACTACCACAACAATCAGCAGTGACGTACCGCCCAGGTAGAATGGGATGTTAGTCGCCACCACCAGGAACTGCGGTAATAAACAGACTGCCGCAATATAAACAGCGCCTACCACGGTTAACCGGGTCAGAACATTGTCGATATACTTGGCTGACTGCTCACCGGGGCGAATACCAGGGATATACGCTCCAGACTTTTTCAGGTTATCTGCCACTTCATTCGGGTTAAACATCAACGCCGTATAAAAGAAACAGAAGAACACAATCAGCGCTGCAAACAAGAGGAAGTTCAGTGGTTGGCCTGGGCCAATCGCTAACGCCACTTCTTGCAGAATTTCACTACCCAAGCCTTCACCACCCTGGCCGAACCACTGCGCCACAGACGCCGGGAACAACAGGATACTGCTGGCAAAGATCGCCGGGATAACCCCAGCCATATTCACTTTCAACGGCAGATGGCTGCTTTGAGCTGCAAATACTTTGCGGCCCTGCTGACGCTTTGCATAATTAACGGTAATACGGCGCTGACCGCGCTCCATACGAACCACCAACCACACAACCGCAATTGCCAGGAATGTCACACCCAATAACAACAGAATGTGCAAGTCACCCTGACGTGCGCTTTCGAACGCCTGGCCTACCGCACTCGGCAAACCTGCCACAATACCGGCAAAAATCAGCATCGAGATGCCGTTACCAATACCGCGCTCTGTCACTTGCTCGCCCAACCACATCATGAAGACTGCGCCGGTTACCAGTGACGTCACTGCGACAAAATAAAAGCTGAAACCCGTCATGTAAGCCTGGCCGGAAAAACCGACCGCCATACCAGAGCCCTGAACCAGAGCCAATAACACCGTCAAATAGCGGGTGTACTGGTTAATCTTACGTCGACCGGCGTCACCTTCTTTTTTCAACTGCTCCAGTGTTGGCACAACGGCAGACATCAGCTGCATGATAATCGAGGCGGAAATATAGGGCATGATACCCAAAGCCAAGATACTCATACGCTCGAGTGCACCACCCGAGAACATATTAAACAGCCCCAAAATCGTGCCTTGGTTCTGATTAAACAATGTCGCCAGCCGCTCAGGATCAATACCTGGCACCGGAATGTGTGTACCAATACGGTAAACAACAATTGCTATAAAAAGAAAACGAAGGCGAGCCCAAAGCTCGCCCAATCCTTTCTTGTTTCCTAATGGCAGATTTCCAGGGGTTGCCATAAATCAGTCTCTAATCAGTAGTCGACAGTCCAAGCACCAGAATCCATTACCAGAGTCCAGTAACTAGACACCGGCCACTAACATGAGCGGCCGGCCAGGTTCGACTGTCTTATTCTTCGACTTTACCGCCAGCTGCTTCAATGGCAGCTTTAGCGCCCTTGGTCACGGCCAGACCTTTTACAGTCACTGCTTTCGTCAGTTCGCCGGAAAGGAAGATCTTAGCACGCTTCATATTGATATTAACAATATCAGCTTGCTTCAGTGTATCCAGATCGACCACTTCGCCTTCGATTTTGTTCAGTTCAGCCAAACGAACCTCGGCAGTTACGCGACCTACACGGGAAGTAAAACCGTATTTAGGCAGACGTTTTTGCAGAGGCATCTGACCACCCTCGAACCCTGGCTTAACACTACCACCGGAACGAGATTTCAGACCTTTATGACCGCGACCACCAGTTTTACCAAGACCGCTACCGATACCACGACCGACGCGCTTCTTGCTGTGGGTGCTGCCAGGTGCAGGACTTAGAGTATTCAGACGCATCTTACTCTCCCTCTACCTTAACCAGATAAGTTACTTTGTTAATCATGCCACGCACTGAAGGAGTATCTTCTACTTCTACAGAGTGGCCAATGCGACGCAGGCCCAAACCGGCGACGCAGGCTTTGTGGTTCTTCAGGCGGCCAGCAGCGCTTTTCACCTGAGTCACTTTAATCATTTTCTTAGCCATGGTCCTATCCAACTTTTCTTTAAGAGCTGATGGCTCATTGTAAGCGCCAGTGTACAACATTGTGCCTGGCGCTTATTAAGAGTCGGTCCACTCAGAATGCTGAATTGGGTTGTATCAACCCAATCAGTTCAGAATGTCTTCAACGCTTTTGCCGCGTTTGGCTGCTACCGAATCAGGAGACGCCATTTCTTGCAGCGCCTTGAAGGTCGCACGAACCACGTTTACGGGGTTCGTGGAACCGTAGCATTTTGCCAGAACGTTCTGAACGCCAGCCATTTCAAATACAGAGCGCATTGCACCACCGGCAATAACACCAGTACCTTGTGATGCAGGCTGCATGAATACCTTGGAGCCACTGTGACGGCCCGTGGTGGCATACTGCAGAGTGTCGCCATTCAGATCAACTTCGATCATGTTACGACGAGCAGCTTCCATAGCCTTCTGGATAGCAGCAGGTACTTCGCGGGCTTTACCGCGACCGAAGCCTACTTTGCCATTACCATCACCAACAACAGTCAGTGCTGTAAAGGTAAAGATACGACCACCTTTAACGGTCTTGGCAACGCGGTTAACCTGAACCAGCTTCTCATGAAAGCCTTCATCGTTACGTTCTTCTTTCTTGTTAAAAGCCATATCTCAACCTTTAGAATTCCAAACCAGCTTCGCGGGCGGCGTCTGCCAAAGCCTGCACACGACCGTGGTATTTAAAACCACTACGATCGAAAGCAACCTGGGTAACCCCAGCAGCTTTAGCACGCTCGGCAACCAACTTTCCAACTGCCTGAGCAGCTTCTTTGTTGCTGGTTTTTCCTGCACGTAAATCTTTATCCAAAGTAGAGGCTTGAGCCAGTACTTTGGCACCATCGGCAGCGATAACCTGCGCATAGATGTGGCGAGGAGTGCGGTTAACGCACAGGCGCACTGCGCCCAGCTCACTCATCTTTGCACGAGCACGACGCGCACGACGCAAACGAGATTGTTTTTTATCGTTCATGACCTAGGCCCTACTTCTTCTTAGCTTCTTTACGACGTACATATTCGTCAGCGTAGCGAACACCTTTACCTTTGTAAGGCTCTGGTGGACGATATGCGCGGATTTCCGCGGCTACCTGACCGAGCAACTGCTTATCAGCGCTCTTCAGTACGATCTCAGTCTGACTTGGGGTCTCAGCTTTTACGCCTTCAGGAAGGTCATAAACAACCGGGTGGGAGAAACCCAGAGTCAGGTCTACAGAACTGCCCGCAGCTTTAGCACGATAACCAACACCTTGTAGTAACAGCTTCTTCTCAAAACCTTGAGAAGCGCCGACTACCATGTTGTTTACCAGAGCACGTGTCGTGCCTGCTAATGCGCGAGACTGCTTGGCGCCATCACGAGCAGAGACATTCAGAACATTATCGTTCTGAGCGACTTCAACACTGCTGTGGATGGTGTGGGCCAATGTACCATTGCTGCCTTTAACCGTAAGATCCTGACCACTCAGGGTTACAGTTACACCAGCGGGCACTTCAACCGGACTATTTGCAACTCGTGACATAACGAATTCCCGTTAAAACAACTATTGCCGTTAGCTGCAGAGCAGCTAGACGGGGGTTAAAATACGGTGCAGAGAACCTCACCACCAACGCCTTGAGCGCGAGCAGCACGATCAGTCATTACACCCTTACTGGTGGAAACGATAGCGATACCTAAACCGCCACGAACCGATGGCAAGCCATCTTTACCAGAGTAGTTACGCAAGCCTGGACGGCTTACACGGTCAAGCTCAGCAATAACTGGCTTGCCTTCGAAGTATTTCAGCTCAACGGTCAGTTGAGGCTGAGCATCTTCGCTCACTGAAAAACCGGTTACGTAGCCTTCTTCTACAAGAACACGTGTAACGTTAATTTTCAGCTTTGAAGAAGGCATGGTGACATCAACCTTGCCGACTTGTTGAGCGTTGCGGATACGAGTCAGCATATCTGCCAACGGATCTTGCATACTCATAAGTTTCTGCTCCTAAATTCAGCTTACCAGCTGGCCTTAACCAAACCTGGGACATCACCACGCATTGCCGCTTCACGCAGTTTGTTACGGCACAGGCCGAACTTGCGATAAACTGCGTGTGGACGACCAGTAATACGACAGCGACGTTGCTGACGAACCGGACTCGCATCACGAGGCAGTTGCTGAAGCTTAACCTGCGCTTCCCATACTTCTTCTTCCGAAGACTCAGGGTTGGCAATGATAGTTTTCAAGGCTTGACGCTTGGCGGCAAACTTTGCAACTGCGTTAGCACGTTTGGTTTCACGTGCAATCATAGATTTCTTAGCCATGATCCGTTTCCTTAGCCTTTAAACGGGAAGTTGAATGCCTTCAGCAAAGCAAGGCCTTCCTCGTTATTACGTGCTGTGGTTGTGATACAGATATCCAGACCGCGCAGCTTGTCAACTTTGTCGAATTCAATTTCCGGGAAGATGATTTGCTCACCCACACCCATAGAGAAATTGCCACGACCGTCGAACTGCTTGGGGCTGATACCACGGAAGTCACGAATACGTGGAATCGCGATGCTGATCAGACGCTCAAGAAACTCATACATGCGCTCGGAGCGCAGAGTTACTTTACAACCGATCGGCCACTCTTCACGTACCTTGAAGCCAGCGATGGATTTGCGAGCTTTGGTCACTACTGCTTTTTGACCAGAGATCTTTTCCATATCGCTGACAGCATTTTCTAAGACTTTCTTGTCACCGATTGCCTCACCAACACCCATGTTCAGGGTGATTTTGGTGATTTTGGGCACTTCCATAACGTTCGCCAGCTTCAGCTCATCTTTCAGCTTGGCTGCGATTTCGTTTTGGTAAAGTTCTTTCAACTTAGCCATGTTCAATTACCGTCTGCTTATGCCGTTAACTTGGCGTAATTAGATTTTGCTAATTACGCGTCAACGGCTTCGCCGTTGGATTTGAAAACTCGCACTTTGGTGCCGTCTTCCAGGATCTTGAAACCTACACGATCAGCTTTACCAGTAGCGCCATTAAAAATAGCAACATTGGAAACCTGAATCGGAGCTTCTTTCTCCACGATTCCGCCGGCCACACCCAACTGCGGGTTTGGTTTTTGGTGTTTTTTGATCATGTGAACACCAGACACGAGCAAGCGATCGTCGGCAAGTACGTTAACTACTTTACCGCGCTTACCTTTATCGCGACCTGCGATCACAATCACTTCGTCATTACGTTTGATCTTACGCATAACCCTGTCCTCGACTCTCTCAGGTTACAAAAGCTCTGGCTTACAGAACTTCTGGAGCCAATGAGATGATCTTCATGAATTTTTCGCCACGCAGTTCACGAGTAACAGGGCCGAATATACGTGTACCAATAGGAGCATCCTGTTGGTTCAGCAATACGGCAGCGTTATCGTCAAACTTAATCAGAGACCCGTCCTGGCGACGCACACCTTTTTTGGTACGTACAACCACGGCCTTCATCACCTGACCTTTCTTCACTTTACCGCGAGGTATGGCTTCCTTAACGGTCACCTTAATAATATCACCTACGGCAGCGTAACGACGATGCGAACCGCCGAGCACTTTAATGCACATAACGCGGCGGGCACCACTGTTGTCTGCCACATCCAAGTATGATTGCGCTTGAATCATCGTCCGTCTCCGAAACTCTTAACAACGCCTGAGATAATTAAATCTCAGTGGCGTGTTCTTCAATTTTAACTAAAGCCCAAGACTTAGACTTAGACAGAGGACGGGACTCTTCAATAGTGACCACGTCTCCTGCCTTACACTCATTCTTTTCATCATGAGCTTTCAGCTTGGATGACTTACTGACGTACTTACCATAAATTGGGTGCTTAACACGGCGTTCGATCAGGACAGTGATGGTTTTATCCATCTTGTCACTTACTACTTTACCGGTTACCTGACGCACTAACTTGTCTGTCATAGTTACGCACCTGCCTTTTGATTCAGCACTGTTTTAATACGAGCAATTTCGCGACGTGTCTGCTTGAGCAGATGGGTCTGATTCAGCTGACCAGTAGAAGCTTGCATACGCAGCTTAAACTGATCTTCCAGCTGCTTCAGCAACTCAGCATTTAGCTCTTCAACAGATTTTTCGCGGAGTTCTTGAGCTTTCATCACATCACCGAACGTTTCACGAAAGTTGTACTTAAAGGTAACTTGGCAGCGGCCAGTGCGAAAGCTTCGCGAGCCAGTTCTTCGGAGACACCTTCCATCTCGTACAGAACCTTGCCAGGTTGAATCTGGGCGACCCAGTACTCAACATTACCCTTACCCTTACCCTGACGAACCTCTAGAGGCTTGCTGGTAATTGGCTTATCTGGAAATACACGAATCCAAATTTTGCCGCCACGCTTGATGTGACGAGTCATTGCACGACGCGCCGCTTCAATTTGACGGGCAGTAATACGGCCACGTGCATTGGACTTTAAGCCAAATTCGCCAAAGCTAACCTTTGAGCCGCGATGGGCCAGACCGCGATTGCGGCCCTTCATTTGCTTGCGAAACTTTGTACGCTTCGGTTGCAGCATCTTGCGTACCCCTTACTTAGAGCCTTTTTTCTTCTTTGGCTTTTCTTCGACAGCATCTAAGCCGCCAATTACTTCACCTTTGAAGATCCAAACTTTCACGCCAATAATACCGTAGGTAGTAGCACCTTCAGCTGTGGCGTAATCGATATCGGCACGCAAAGTGTGCAGAGGCACGCGGCCTTCGCGGTACCATTCGGTGCGTGCGATTTCTGCACCACCCAGTCGACCGCCAACCTGGATTTTGATCCCTTCTGCGCCCTGACGCATTGCGTTTTGAACAGCACGCTTCATTGCACGTCGGAACATAACGCGACGTTCAAGCTGCTGAGCAACGCTTTGCGCAACCAGAGCCGCATCCAGATCAGGTTTGCGGATTTCTTCGATGTTGATGTGAACGGGAACACCCATCTGCTTGCTAACTTCAGCGCGCAGTTTTTCCACATCTTCACCTTTCTTACCAATCACAATACCTGGACGGGCAGTGTGGATGGTAACGCGTGCGGTGTTAGCCGGACGCTCAATTTCTACTCGACTCACCGACGCGTGCGCCAGTTTCTTTTCAATGTACTCGCGTACTTTCAGGTCGGTGTAGAGCTTGTCTGCGTATTCATCGCTGCCCGCATACCATGTAGAGGTATGCTTCTTGACGATGCCCAGACGAATACCTGTCGGATGTACTTTCTGACCCATAACGTCTGTCTCTTACTGATCGGCTACTTTAACGGTGATGTGACAAGTGCGCTTAAGGATGCGATCTGCACGGCCTTTAGCACGTGGTCTGATACGTTTCATCGTCAGACCCTCATCAACGAAGATGGTTGACACAGTCAACTCATCAACATCAGCACCCTCATTGTGCTCGGCGTTTGCAATTGCAGACTCCAGCACCTTCTTAACAATCGCTGCACCCTTCTTCGGACTGAAAGCTAAGATGTCCAGTGCCTCTTCAACGTGCTTACCACGTATCTGATCGACAACTAGACGCGCTTTTTGTGCCGACAGTTGAGCACCGCGTAATTTTGCTGATACTTCCATCGTTAGACCTCTTAGCGCTTCTTGGCTTTCTTGTCTGCAATGTGACCGCGATATGTGCGTGTCGCAGCAAACTCGCCCAATTTATGTCCAACCATCTCTTCGTTGACCAAGACGGGAACATGTTGACGACCGTTGTGTACAGCGAGAGTCAAGCCGACCATTTCTGGCATGATCATGGAACGGCGAGACCAAGTCTTAATAGGACGACGGTCATTTTTTTCGATCGCTGCCTCAACCTTCTTAATTAAATGAAGATCGATGAAAGGACCTTTTTTCAGTGAACGTGGCACTGCACTTTCCTCTTCAGCTAGTGTTTAGCCAGTCGCTTATTTCTTACCGCGACGGCGTACAATCATCTTATCGGTGCGCTTGTTACTACGGGTCTTAGCACCCTTGGTAGGCGTACCCCATGGAGAAACTGGATGACGGCCACCAGAAGTACGGCCCTCACCACCACCATGTGGGTGATCTACAGGGTTCATCGCGACACCGCGAACAGTTGGCCTAACACCCCGCCAGCGTTTGGCGCCAGCTTTACCCAGTTTTTCCAGATTGTGCTCGGTATTTGAAACCTGCCCGATGGTGGCTCTGCAGTTCGACAACACCTTGCGCATTTCGCCAGAACGCAACATAACGGTTGCATACTGGCCTTCACGCGCCACCAACTGAACGGCTGCACCTGCAGAGCGCGCCAACTGACCACCCTTGCCTGGCTTCATCTCCACGTTATGGACCTGAGTACCGACTGGGA
Source organism: Pseudomaricurvus sp. (assembly GCF_965662505.1). Classification (NCBI taxonomy): domain Bacteria; kingdom Pseudomonadati; phylum Pseudomonadota; class Gammaproteobacteria; order Cellvibrionales; family Cellvibrionaceae; genus Pseudomaricurvus; species Pseudomaricurvus sp. The sequence goes on from NZ_CBFIHX010000064.1 coordinate 20,735, forward strand.
TGTTACGAATGGGCATCGCATTGCCTGGCTTGATTGGAGCCTCGGCACCGCTGAGTACTTCGTCACCAGCACGCAGTGTTCTGGGCGCCAAGATGTAGCGCCATTCGCCATCTGCATATTTGATCAGTGCAATGTGTGCACTGCGGTTTGGATCGTATTCGATACGCTCTACAAACCCTTTGATCCCGTCTTTGTCACGCTTAAAGTCAACCTTGCGGTAGTGGTGCTTGTGACCACCACCCATGTGGCGTGTTGTGATACGACCGTTGTTATTGCGCCCACCTGTTGAGGTTTGAGACTCAACCAACGGCGCATACGGCTTACCCTTCCACAAATGATCGTGGCGGATCGACACTTTGCCACGCCGCCCTGCTGAGGTCGGCTTAGCTTTGACAATGATCTTTGCGTTCGTTTTGGCCATAGCCATGATCGTTTCT
>NZ_CBFIHX010000065.1:0-20426 GCF_965662505.1 Pseudomaricurvus sp.
GATACCGTGCTGTTTCGGGTAGCGTTTAACTCACTGGATAAAGACGGCTATATTGACAACATCTACAATGGCATTGAACACGGCGAAACTCATCGCGACAGTGGTCGGATGTCACTCACTGTACGACCCAATGAGAGCTTTGAAAATACCACCATGTACAGCTACTCCCGGTTGGAGGGTACAAATACCGGTGCCACCTATGCATGGAGTGTTTATCAATTTGGTCAAACCAATAACGGTTTTGCTCTGAATGGTGCTGCTGCGGCCTTGTATCCCGGTGCTGAGAGTTACCCCGCTGTACAGGATCAGCTGGGGCCTTACAAAACTCAGCATCCTTTTGGCGCGGATCACGTCGGTGATGATCAGATATTCACCAACACGACAATTTTCGATATCAATAACAACCTGCGGTTGAAAAATATCTTTGGCTACACCAGTGCCAATACCGATTCTGAACAGCCTGCCTTTGGTGCACCTTTCCCGACCTTTGCCACTCGCAACGTTAACACTGGCAAAGTGGGGAATGAGTTTGACCTGGAGTCCTTCTCGAACGAGCTGCAGCTCTCTGGTGAGGCGTTTGATTCCAGCTTGACCTACCTGTTGGGTATGTATCTGCAGCAGAGTAAGACGGAAACTCTGTGGCCACAGAGTTACTTTGTCGGCACGGTTGCGGAGGCAACGGCGACCAGTCATTTTGGTATAGATACCGATACTGCCGCCATCTACACACAAACGACCTACAATCTGACAGACCAGCTAAGTCTGACCGCCGGTGTTCGCTACACCGAAGAAGACGTCAGTATCGAGCAGTTGGAAAGCGCTGACTTCTATAATGTTCCCGGCTTTTCCAACAAACAGGATGAGTCATTTCAAGGCGCGTCCTGGGAGTTGGGTATTGAATACGATGTAAGCGAAGCGTTATTTGCCTATGCTAAAGCGCGTTCCAGCTTCCGCAGTGGTGGATTCAATGGGTCGGCGCCGCCGTTTGACGCAGATGCCACGGGTGGTGGTAATAAGTTTGATAAGGAGACCGTTGAAGATATCGAGTTGGGCTTAAAGTTTGAGGGTATGCTGTTTGAACGTCCAACACGAATGAATCTGGCACTGTATCAGCAGTGGGTTGAAGATGTTCAGCGCATTGAGTTTCCTGACCCGGATCCCTACCCCAACGGACTTGATTTACAGTCCATCGCCGTAACCGCAAACATTCCAGAAATGGAAGTGAAGGGCGTAGAGCTGGAAGCCTCAATGCTGGTGACCGATCTCGTGGAGCTGGGTGTTATGGCCACTTACACCGATGCGGAATTTACCGATGGTGATACGACCCTGTTTGGTGTGGATTACAGCTACAGTCCAGTAGCTAATACCCCGGATTCTACCTGGACTGTGTGGGCTAAAATCGATGTGCCGGTGGATACCTCTGTGGGTGAAATTAGTTTGTACACTGAAATTTATGGCCAGGATGATATGTACTTTTCCAACACGGCTGATTCCATCGCACCAGATACCAAACTGCCTTCCTATGAGTTAGTCAATATGCGTTTGAACTGGCAAGGCATTATGGGTAGCGACTTCTCCGCTGCGCTATTTGGCAAAAATCTCACTGACGAAGAATACTTTGTGGGAGGTATGGCGCTGGGTGCTTCTCTGGGGCATAACGCAGCAGCAGTGGGTGAGCCCCGTACCTATGGTGCGGAAATCACTTATCAATTTTAATCACAACATCAGTTTTGTATCCATGTATTCATTCGGATAGAGAGCTGATGTTAATAACAATGTATCAACCCGAAAAGTTCGGGCGTTAAAGAGGTAATCCAATGAGTGCAGTAACTATCACATTTGTTGAACCAGACGGAACTGAAAAAGTCATTAAGGATGCTGTAGTCGGTGAATCCTTAATGAATGTGGCCAAAGACAACGGTGTCGATGGTATTTGGGGAGATTGTGGCGGCGGCTGTGCCTGTGGCACCTGCCATGTCTACGTCGACGAAAAGTGGCAGGACACGGTCGGCAAACCGGATGACATTGAAGAAATGACTCTGGACATGGTGACCGAGGTACAGCAGGACAACAGTCGACTTTGTTGCCAGGTTAATGTGTCGCCAGAGCTCGACGGTTTAAGAGTAACTGTTGTTCCAGCTGAGTAACGCCTGCGCAGATGAATGTGTAGCTTGAGAATCGTAAATAATATTAAAACGTTTTGATCGCGGAGTGAAACATGAGTGAAGCAGAAACCTATGATGTGATCGTCGTTGGCTCTGGTGCGGCGGGTGCCTCGACGGCCTTGCGTGCGGCAGAATTAGGCCTCTCGGTATTGATTGTTGAAAAAGCGCATAAATACGGTGGTACTTCAGCCACGTCCGGTGGTGTCATGTGGATTCCCAATCACCAGCTCACACCGAGTGATGACAGCCGCGAAAGCTCGATGGAATACATCAATCATTTGTTACGCAGCGAAGTACAGCAGGATCGCCTGGATGCCTATGTTGATCAGGCGCCAAAAATGGCGGCCTTTTTGAAATCCGTTGGCATCCCACTTATGCCTGCGGCTTGGCCGGATTACTTTGCCGATGCGCCGGGCGCCAGGGATGACCGATCTGTGATCTGCGATACCTTTGACGGTCGGGATCTGGGCGATCATTTTCTGCATATGCGTGAACAATACACGCGTTTTAAAGTGTTTAATCGCTATGCAATGGATGTGGTGCAATTTTTTTCCATCTCTACCCGAGCGCCGGGCTGGATTAAAACATTTTTGAAAATGGCCTGGAGTTACTGGTCAGATCTCAGTACCCGTCTATTAGGCAAGCGCGATCGTCGTTTCACTCAGGGCGGCGCGCTGATGGGGCATATCTATAAGAAAATCTTTGATCGCGGCGTGGAAGTTCGCCTCGAAACCCGTCTTGATGATCTGATCGTGTCAAATAATGACGTTAAAGGTATCAAGGTGAGTAACTTTGGTCGTCCCTATGAAATCCATGCGCGTCATGGAGTTGTTCTGTGTGCCGGCGGGTTTGAATGGAATCAAGAGTTACGTGATCGTTACTGGCCGGTACCAGGACAGACTCGCAACAGCAGTTCTCCGGAAGATGCTAATCGTGGTGAAGGAATGATTGCCGGATTAAATGTCGGCGCGGCAACAGAGCATACGGAAGCTGGTTGGTGGATTCCCACAATGCATATGCCCATGCCCAAGGCGTCCAACTTTGAAGAAATTCATCAGGCGGCTTTCGATGTGGGACGTCCCCACAGTGTTTGCGTAAACCGCAATGGTGACCGATTTGTGGATGAAGCCTGTAGCTACGACGAATTTGGTGAGGCGATGGTGGCCGACCACCTGAAAACCGGTGCCAACAACCCCTGCTGGCTGGTGTTTGATGCCAATTTTCGGGCGAAGTTCACTGCCGGGGGCTTTATGCCCAGCGTGATTTCTCCGGATTGGACGATTCCCAAGGATTACTGGAATCACTACATTTTTAAAGCCGACACCATTGAGGCTCTGGCGGCTAAAGTACATCTGCCAGTGGATAAGCTGAAAGCTGTCGTGACCAATATGAACCAATACGCGATCAGCGGTGATGATCCAGAGTTTGGTCGTGGCAGCAACGATTATGACCGCATGTTTGGTGATGCCAATGTGACCCCTAATCCCTGTTTGGGGCCCATCAATAAAGCGCCTTATTACGCTGTGCCGATTAATTTGGGTGACTTGGGTACAAAAGGCGGGTTAAAAGCTGATGCCAACGGTTGTGTCGTTAACAATAATGATCAAGTTATTCCAAGTCTTTATGCGGCGGGTAACAACTCAGGCAGTCCATTTGGCAACCTTTACCCAGGTGCCGGTGGCACTATTGGTCCAGCCATGACGTTCGGTTATGTTGCCGCTAATCACATTGCCCAGCGTGCTGGAAAACTGTCGGTGGATTCAGAGAGTGCTGAAACAGCGGTAGCGTAAAGCGCCGCTGAGCACGCTGAAATCGAGAGTGAAACATTGCTCTATTTTGTGATCGTGAAATTTTTGTGATAGTTACAATGGCACCGATGTGAATGTCCTTCCTGTAAAACTTACTGGAGATCAGTTTGCGCGAACTGTATATGGCACTGCAGCTAGTGTGGAGATCTCCCTGAACAACTCGCTTACTATTTTCCCAATCAACAACGTTCTACCTGGTTAATAGTGATATTAAAGACACAGCAAAAAACGTTACCTTATAAGTTTAATAATAACCCCTGAATATTAATCACGAGGAGTGAATCCCATGTCTGCCACCAATGAGAACGAAAACTCAGTAACGCTGGATATGAGCGATGTCGATAAATGGGTTGGAAAACCCGTGATCTTTGCTGAATTGTGGGATCCCTGTAATGCTACCGACATCCGTCGTTGGGTTCAGGCCATGGATTACCCCAACCCCATTCACTGGAATGAAGAGTTTGCTCGCGAATCGAAATTCGGAGGCATTGTGGCACCACAGTCCTTTACCGTAGCCATGGATTACGGCCACGGTTGCCACCCCGCCTGTGTGGGCAATATCCCGGGCTCACACCTGATCTTTGGAGGGGAAGAGTGGTGGTTTTACGGGACTCCCATTCGTCCGGGGGATAAATTAACCCAGAAGCGTCGCTTTGATGGCTACGACATTTCGGATACCAAGTTTGCCGGTCCGACTGTATTTTCACGCGGGGATACCGTACACCACAACCAAAATGGTTCTATGGTGGCTAAAGAGCGTTCTACCGCCATTCGATATTTGGTGGAAGAAGCCAAAAAGCGCGGCATGTACGATAAAGAACAGCGTGCGCCGAAAAAATGGACATCCGAAGAACTGGATGAAATTGCGCGTACTCGTATGGACTGGATTTTGTCCAATCGTGAAGGTAAGTCTCCACATTTTGAAGAAGTTCAGATCGGCGACAAGCTACCTCGTCGTGTCATCGGTCCTCACTCAGTTGTCACTTTCGCTTTGGAATGTCGTGCGCACCGGCAGAATATTTGGGGCACATGGCGCTGGAATGCTCCGGAAGGGGTATACGATCCCGCCAAAGAAGATGCAGGCTTTGCTTCCAATATGACTTATGACCACGAAGCCGGACTGATTGATCCTCGCCAGAAAGATGGTCTGTATCACGGACCGTCCAGCGGTCATATCAATCAAGATAAAGCCGAGAAAATTGGTATGGGTGGCGCCTACGGTTACGGGGCTTCCATGAGTGCCTGGTTCCATGACTACATGGCCTATTGGGCAGGGCATGAAGGGTATATTTGGCATTCCAAATCCCAATTCCGTATGCCGGCTTTTGAAGGTGATGTGACCTATATCGAAGGTGAAGTCATCGACAAGATCGAACAATCTCCTTATGGCATGCCGGTTGTTCAAGTCAAGGTTAAGCAAATGACTCAAGATGGGGACGTTATCCTCAGTGCCACAGCTGAGATTGAGCTGCCTTACTAAACCGTACTTTTGGCATTCGAATCAATCAGAACCCTGACTCTAACGTCAGTTAGAGACAGTCGCGGCGCTTCTTTTCGGAGCGCCTATATACCATAGGCTGTGCAATTATGGGCACAGCGAAATAGGCACAGCGAAAATAATGATAAAAACACCACTATCTTTATTCCACGCCACCCCACTCAATGAAGAGCCGGGTATTGGTGCACTTTCTCTTCCGGGATACCTTCGGGAAGTGACTTCGCAATACGCTCCGCGCGAAGCTGTTGTTATGCATCACGATGACTCCGTGCTTCGGTGGACGTATCAGGATCTGTGGAATGAATCTGCCAGAGTGGCAAAAGCTCTGATCGCCAATGGCGTTAGTAAAGGTACACGCGTTGGGATTTTAATGACAAATCGCGCAGAGTACTTAAGTGCGTTGTTTGGTACCGCTCTCGCTGGTGGTGTTTCCGTTGTATTCAGTACATTTTCCACTGAAGATGAAATGCGACATCTACTCAGTGTTTCCGATGTGTCTATTTTGCTGTTTGAAGATCAGGTGTTAAAAAAAGACTTTGCCAGCATGCTAACACAGCTGGAGCCGAATATTCTGTCTGCGAAATATGGTGCTGTGTCATCAGATAAGTTCCCTTATCTTAAGAGCCTGGTTTGTCTTGATGGTGTGGCTAAAGCAGGAAGCCGCTCGGAGTCAGATGTCTCAAGTATCGACGCATTTGATAACTGGGCATCGTTTCTTGCTACAGCCGAAACTGTTTCTGATTCCTTACTGGAGGCAAGAGCTGAGAAAGTTCATCCCGCGGACGATGGTGCTTTGTTCTTTTCATCTGGAACTACCAGTCTGCCGAAAGGCATATTGCATTCGCAACAGGCGTTTACCATTCAGTTTTGGCGTTGGAAACGATTGTGGGGACTTGATCAACCGTCCCGCAGCTGGACCGGCAATGGATTTTTCTGGTCGGGCCCAGTTTCCATTATTGTTGGGACGGCACTATCGACCGGCGGTGCGATTATCCTACAGCCACTGTTTGATGCGGATCAGGCTCTTGAACTGATAGAGTTGGAAAACGTGACGTTGATGAATGGCCGTCCTCATCAATGGGCACGGATGCAAGCGAGTCCGCGCTGGGCAGAAGCTGATTTAAGTAGCTTACGTCAAATCACCAAAGGCGAACTCATCATGGAGCATCCAACGGTGACTACCACTTGGGAAATGCCCAATGCCTTTGGCACCACAGAAACTATGAGTATTCTGTGCTCGTTTGTGATTGGTGATCCTGAAAACTCTGACCCTTGTAATTTTGGCCCGCCTTTGCCTGGTAATATTCTGAAAGTGATTGATCCGATGACCGGTGAAATCGTTGCCATGGGCGAAAGAGGGGAGGTCTGCATTAAAGGCCCCACGTTGATGAAGGGCTATTTGGGCAAGTCTCCGGAAGATATTTTTGATGAAGATGGCTATTACCGCACAGGTGATGGCGGCTATATTGATGAGCAAGGTCATCTGTTTTGGGAAGGACGACTGAACGACATCATCAAAACTGGTGGAGCCAATGTCTCACCAGAAGAAGTGGATTCCATTATTGGTAACTATCCGGGGGTTAAACGCTCCCAGACGGTTGGTGTACCTCATGAAACTCTCAGTGAAATGGTGGTGGCCTGTATTGTTCCGATGGAAAATAGCTCTCTGGGCGAGCAGGAAATTATTGCGTATTTGAAGGAAAAACTGGCGAGCTTTAAGGTTCCCAGAAAGGTTCTATTCTTTACTGAGGATGAATTCTCTTTGACGGGCAACGAAAAAGTGAAAGCCAGTGATATCCGTAACATCGCCACTGCGCGTTTGACGGGCTAGGGCGCATTAACGAATCGAAAATAATAGTACGAACTCAAGAAAACTGTAGCGGGAGTCTTTCCCGCTACAAATGATCAGACTTGTCAGAGAAGAAGTTCTTAAGTTGGCTTATTAGCTAGCCGTGGCGGGATCGTCATTCCAACCGTCTGCTTCTGTCACGGCTTCCCGCATCGGAGCAAAACCCAGATAGAGAATATATGCGGCTATCGGACAACAAAAACCAATGGTAGTGGCCATTGCCAGCCCCAGGTTTGACCCAAACAGCTGATCCGAAATTGCAGCGACAACAATGGGGCCTGCGGCCATACCGATAAGGCCACCAGTCACCCCAAAGAAAGCAATGCCAGTGCCGCGAAGCTCATTGGGAGTAACAAGGTTTAACGCAGCGCTGTAACAAGCGGGTAACGGTGCCAGCAGTAATAGAAAGACTCCAATACCGGATAAAAATACCCAGGGATTGTCGCTGGTCGTAGCAATAATCCCAATGGGTGCAGCTACAATAAGACAGCCTGCGTACCAGCGCAGCTGAGCATCTCGATATCCGCGTCGGTACATGGCGTCCATGATGTATCCGCTTAGCAATTTCCCTGAAATGCCTGCGGCGATCAATACCAAACCGAGTGTCAATCCAATTTGGCTGGCGCTCCAGCCAAAATTTCTGCTCATATAAGCGGGATACCACATTCCACCGCTGGCGAGGATGACCGACGCAATGGCGAAGCCGGTGTAGTGGCAAGCGAAAAAACGCTTCCGTGTTGCCATAAACTTGAGCAGCTCCCCGTAGGAACTGAACAGATTTCTTCTTTTAGTATTATCGGACTCGCTGAGTCTTCCACGACGAACAGGTTCTGGAATGGTAAAGATCAACAAGGATAAAAATGCACCGGGAATACCGACAATCAAAAAGACGGTCTGCCACGGACGTAATTCACCAATAAAGGGAAGTACAATAGGATCTGAGTTGGCTACGAGATCAACGATAATGCCACCTAGAAGATAGGCCATCCCCGAGCCGATTGTCGCGCCAATGGTGTAAACCGCAAGGGCAGACGCGAGTCGGTCACGGGGGAACAGATCTGTGAGCATGGAGTTGGCATTGGGATTGAGCCCTGCTTCCCCAGCGCCAACCCCCACTCGGGCAAATAACAGCTGCAAAAAACTTTGAGCTATTCCGCAGGCTGCAGTTGCAAGGGACCAGACGGATACACTGAAAAAAATAATCCAGCGTCGACTGTACCTGTCAGCCAAAGATCCGGCAATCAAACCAAATATTGAATAAGTAAAAGTAAATGCCAGACCCTGTAAAAGGCCAAATTGAAGATCAGTGATTTGCAAATCATTTTTGATCGGATCAACCATTAGGGCAATAATGAAGCGATCAAGAATCGACAGCCAATAGAGCAGGGATAGAATGAGCGTTGCACGCCACGCAACAGATGGCGCAGGGTAAGGCTGTCGATTGACAGAAAGAGTTTCAGGCATCTTAGAAATCCTGTTCTAATTTTTTATCATTTTTTCAGGCTTGTGCGTTTTTGTGAAACGTCATCTGATGCTAACACTGGCCATCAGTGTTGTATATGTTTTCAGGGTGGTATTATCTCTTCTTTTCATGATGAATCCACAAAACGTAAACCACAAAGTATTTCGACAGTAAGAGTATAAAATTATGAAGATTGACTGGGTTCCTGGAGACCATTTAGGTTTACAAATGCCGGCACATACAGAAGCTTTTATTAAAGGGGGTCCCGAATTTCTCACACAGGCTTTTCAAGCGTCAGGTATATTACCGAATGACAACTGTGTGACTGATGTTACAGGATTCCAAGAAATTTCTGGAGGCAGTACGGGACGTAAACTAATCGTTTCGGTCGATTATGAGAAGCCATCACCAGAATTACACAATGACCTTTTTGTAAAGTTTTCAAGGGATTTTGATGACGTACATAGGGATGCAGCGAAAACGCAAATGGAGTTAGAAGTATTGTTTGCACTGCTCTCCAGGGATCCGGGTTTTCCGATTGCGGTCCCGACCTGTTATTACTCCGATTATCATCATCAGAGCGGAACAGGCATATTGATCACTCAACGGATTCCTTATGGTTTTCATGGGGTCGAAAAGTTGTATCCTAAATGTCTGGATTATCAAATGCCAGAGCCACTGAATCACTACAAAGCGCTAATTACAGCGCTTGCGCGTCTTTCAGGAGCTCATAAGGCCGGTCGGCTGTCATCAGTTGTGGAAGAATATTTCCCGTTTGAGCCGGAAAAGCTTTCGGTTAGCCAGAGGAAACCCTATACCCCAGAGAAGATCTGTGAAAAAGTCGTTCAATACGCTCAGTTCAGTCATGATTATCCTCAAATATTACCGAAGAACATACGAAGTGAAGCATTTATTGCCCGTATAAAAGAAGAGGCTCCGAAGTTTCAAGCTCTGGAGGCTGTGGCTAAAAAGATTTTACAGAGTGATTCAGAACTGACTGCGTTATGTCACTGGAATGCGCATGTTGATAATGCCTGGTTCTGGCGAGATGCTTCCGGTCCGCTTGAATGTGGCCTGATGGATTGGGGGAATGCCAGTCAGATGAACTTGGCTATGGCAATTTGGGGATGTTTGAGCGCTGCTGAGTTGACGATTTGGGATAATCATCTGGATGAGCTTCTTGAACTCTTTGCTGAAGAGTATAAGCAGGCTGGTGGTGGGACGATTGATTTGCAGAAGCTTAATCTGCATTTGAAAATCTATGTCGGTATGATGGGGCTGGCTTGGATGCTCGATGCTCCAAAGTTAATCTTGGCCAAAGTGCCTGATCTGAACCACGTGGATGATCGTTTGGACCCCCGGATTCAGCGCAGTGAGCGAGGTCGGTCACAATTGCTGATCATGTCTGTGTTTTTAAACTTCTGGCAGAAACAGAACATGCAAGAGGTTATTGATTACATGACAAATTATTCAAATTGATATCGTCGAAGTATTTCTTCGTAATTTTTATTTTAGCCTTTAATACTGTTCTATGACTGTATCTGATCCTTCTTTTGACTGTCACTGATTAAGTGAGTAAAGATAGTTTTACGGACTTGCTGATAATCATTTTATAACTATTAATCTCTGTACAGCAGATAAGAGCGATAGCTTGAGTGCTGCGTTTCCGAATCCTCATCGCGGGTCGGCGGAAATAGATAATTATAACAATGATACTCAGGAGACACTTAATGTATTCAAGATCTAAATGCGTCAGTTTTCCACGTTTTCGTCACGTTCTTCCAATGACTTTAGTTTCGGCAATCAGTGCCGTGAATGTACAAGCTCAAGAAACTACAGATCCAGGAACGAGGGCACGAGCCACCCTGGAGGAGGTTGTTGTTACCGCGCAACGCAGAGAAGAAAACCTTCAAGACGTGCCAATTTCTGTCGTTGCAATTTCGGATGACTTTCTCAATCAGGGCGGTGTAGATGGTACTGCTTCACTGCCACAGATGGTACCCAGTGTTCAGTTGGTACGTTCTGGACCTTCAGGTATGTTTTTTGTAAGGGGAGTGGGTAATACGAGTGGTGGCACTGGCGAAGAGGGCGCCAATGCGATGTATGTTGATGGCGTGTTTCTCCCGGATTTAAAACAGTCGATTCTCAAGTTTAATAATATTGAGCGTATTGAAGTTTTGAAAGGTCCCCAGGGTACGTTGTTTGGTCGTAATTCATCCGGTGGTTTAATCAATGTGATTACTCGTGAGCCGGGAGATGAGCTGGTTGTAAAAGCAAAGGCGGGCATCAGCAATTATCAAACACAAACAGCTCAGTTATATGTGGCTGGGCCCGTGTCGGAAAACCTCAGTGCTGATATTGCTCTCACCTCAACAAATCAGAGCGAAGGCTGGGGCGAGAATCAGGCCACGGGCAAAGATGTCGGTAAAGGCTGGGATTGGGGAGTCCGCTCAAAATGGGTGTGGACACCTAATGATGCGACGAAGATAAGTGCATCAGCGGAATACACCAAACAGTCGGACGATTATACGTCTGCTTTTCGGTTGGCTCCCGATTCCGTGGGACTGGATCCTGTGAGTGGTAGTTTTTTGCCTCCCTCAGATCCCTATGATACGAATACGCCTGACCAACAGTTTAATGATCAGCGAAACATAGGATTCAACCTTACCGCTGAAATTGATCTCGGATGGTCGACGTTAACCAGTATTACGGCCTATCGGGATAACAAGAACCTCAGTTCTCTTGACCCGGACACTGGCCCCAGTGCTCTGTATCATATCAATATTGACTCATCTACGCAGTCTTTACAGGAAGAAATACGTTTATCTTCTAACACGACCGATCCCTTAAGTTGGCAGACGGGTATCTTTTTGTTACGAGCGGAAAGCGAGTTGTCGCCACAACAATCAGAGGGGATTCTACTCTCGGCAGTCGGTGGTGGTAATGATGTGAATTCAACCATGACAACCTGGTCATCATCAGCGTTTGGTGAAATAAGCTATGCATTAACAGATGCAACGACTTTAACGGCAGGCATTCGCTATACCCTGGATAAGCAAACACTGGATGGCGAACAATCCTTCTTTAACCCTGCTATACCCGCCATTTCTGTACGAGAGACTGAAGATGATGAGGAGACGACTTATCGTCTTGCGTTACGTCATGACATCACTGATCAGGTTAATGTGTATGCGTCTTACAACCGTGGATACAAGTCTGGTGTGTTTTCAATGTCTTCCATTACTCAGCCTCGTGTATTACCGCAGACTATTGATGCCTACGAGCTGGGTATGAAGTCGCAACTCTGGGATGATCGTCTTCGACTCAACCTTGCAGCGTTCCACTACGACATCAGTGATTACCAGGTTCGTGCCGCAACCAATGTGGGCGCTAACGCGGTACTGTTGAATGCGGCTGAAGTGGAGGTCGATGGTTTGGAAGTGGAATTCGAGGTGATTCCATTCGAGAATCTGCGTGTATTCGGGTCGGCTACATTTCTGAATTCAGAGTTTTCAGAGTTTCCTTTAGCACCGTATGCCATTCCGAACCCTGCCAGTATCGGCGGTAGCTCAACAGTCATTCAGAGCGCTAAAGGTAATGACACGCCTTTGGCTCCTGAATTGGCGGCCAGCCTTGGGGTTAACTACAGCGTACCGATTGGAAACGGCAGCCTGGAAATGAACCTTCTTTACAGTTACAACGATGGTTATTTTTATGAATCGGATAACCGTTTGGAGCAACCCGCCTTTGATACCGTGAATGGGTCTATTTTGTATCAGGCGAACCAAAACTGGAGTGTTGAGTTATGGGGACGCAACCTGATGGATGAAACCTATCACGTGCAGAAATTAGGCAGTGCATTAGCCGATGTGGCCGTTCCGGCTGCACCTCGAACGTATGGAATCAGTCTTCATTACGACTACTAAGATTCCGGGGAGATCATCAGAGTACCTGAAACACGATACTCTGATGGTGAATGGTCTTGATCCTGCAGCTCTGTGCAGAGATTACAATGATTTTACGGGGTTGTAGGCATTCAATAAAAGCGTTGGCAGAGTAAAACTAAACTCCAACCGCATCCAGTGCAGACAAAGTATCCAGCTCAACAAAAGCCGTTGAAAAACGCTGGGCTAATGCCAGTGAAATTTCTTGTGCCTGATAACTGTTGGTGCCCAGTGTAGACAACCAGATCGCCATGCCGTAAGCCGGAGTGGTGCGATAGGTCAGCCACGCTTCTTCCGAAGATGGACGTTGATCCTCTGGAATATCAAGAGCATTGCGATACTCTTCGATAAGTTCTTTTTCGTGGGCTCGACGATCCTCTTCAGTCAGAGAGCCTACCAAGAAGTACCCGACATCCTGTGACCAGTTTCCTCGACGAACCACTTGCCAATCGAGGAAGCCCACATCACCATCGGCCAAAACATAGGTATTCCCGATGTGTGCGTCTCCATGTAGGAACGTCATTGTTCCTTGGGTCAAAGACGTCACATAACGTGCCCAATATTCTACGATTTCGTCACCACTGTAAGCCGCGATTGCTTCAGGAATGTTTGTTCCCGCGCGCTCAAGCCCGATGGGAACACATCGTTTCAATCCCACTTGCCAACCCTGACTGGGTTTCCAGTTTTTGACCCAGTCCAGCTTTGGGTGCGTCTTTTTAGAAAATCCCCAATATAAGCTGTGTAAACGAGCCAATCCTCGCAGACCATTGGCAACCTGCTCGACCGTCATTGGTCGTGTGGCGTCTCTAGGGTCGGCGCCACGCTGTGTTAGATCTTCCATCACCAACAGAAAGTCCAGCCGCAAACGGTCGACAATGGACTTATAGACGATCGGGTGATCCACTCCGAGAGGTACCTCCGCAGCAAATAAACGTGCTTCATTAAAAAGATTGCCATTGCGCAAATGCACAAACCGGTGATTCGCAGCATGCGCTTTCAGAAACAGAGACGTAGGCCCAGTGCCAGCAGAATATGTCAGCCCAAAGCGAGCGCGTCGGTTGGTGCCGTCATCGCGCATTACTATCTTGGCTTCATCAACTCGAGCTTCAGGGTGATGACTCGCAATAGCCGCCGTCATCCATTCGGGCGTAACGTCTTGCCATTGTGGCGGTATCCGAGAAGTCTTCAAACCTTTGCTTCGAGTGAAAAAATTCATACTTGAACCTCGATCCAATCGTCCACAATACGCAATTTGTAGGTGTCGATTGGTTTAGTGGCCGGCAGATTCAGTGCCTCACCGGTTTCCAGATTAAATTTCGCCCCGTGCACTGGACAGGTAATGGCGCAGTTGCGAACCCGACCGTTAACCAGCGGCTTCACCTGATGGGAACAGATGTTAGACACCGCAAACAATCGGTCTTTTGTGTTGCATACCAACACCCAGACACCATTGATTTTGGCGGCTTTTTTACCGCCGGGTGGCACCTCAGAAACCTCACAAAAACGTGTGAATTCAGATGCCACCGGGATTTTGTCTTCTTCATTCATACTGCTTAAACCCCGATTCAGGCCTTTATTGGCCTGATACGTATTTATCGACGGCCATTTCAAAATGGCGCACGCGGATTTCCTGATAATTCCCCAGTGTCAGGCCTGGCTTGGCGCTCGCCTCGACCCCTTGTTGCTGCATAATCAGGTTTTCGGTGTCTTGATCGAGAATCGCGCCAAAACCGGGATCCATGCCTTCGGCTTCGGTGAAGGACTGGAATTCATCCAGGTACACCGGCTCTGCAGGATCGGGACGCTCGCCTTCTTTCGGTACCGGACGCAGGAAGAACACCTCATAAATGGTCATACGATGATCTTTCGGATCTGGACGGAAACGGTACACCATGGGGAGTGAAATACCGGGGAACACAAACGTGTTCGGGAACAGGGTGTAGGAGAAGCAATCCAGCAGCTCGGAATCGGAAACGTCACTCAGATCGGTGTTGGTGGCCTGCTCAAACATGGAACGCATGGTATCTGCCATCCGCTGGCGAGCGGTTTCACCGTCTTTTAGGGTGCGATCTACATCACCCAGTACGGACGCATCCCCGACGGTAAACTGATCGAGAATATCCTGTTCGGTGTACTGGCCTTTCAAATGCGGACTGAGCACTCCCAACGGTGAAATAAAGCGGTTCACGTGCTCGCCATACGTATCGTACTGTGAGTTGGCGTCGGCATTGGAAACAGCCACCTGTGGGTGGGTTTCAATCACGTGGTAAGCTTCCATAAAGGCTTCCATGGTGAGCTTCCAGTTGGCCGGAATCAGTTTGGACACGTGGCACTGGATATAGCGGTTCTCAAGCCCCCAGTTGTTGATGTGGTCCATAAACTCTGGTCCCAAATAATCTTCCAGAGACGGCGCATCGTGATCCATATTGATAAACACAAAGCCCGCCAGCGTTTCGACTTTGGCTTCGGGGAGGGAGAACTTCTCTTCTTCAACGTGAGGAAAGTCCCAGGGGCAAACGGCTTGCTTTAAGGTGCCGTCAAGGTTCCAGGTCCAACCGTGGAAGGTACATTTGAACTCCTGAGTGCAGCCTTCGGTATTGGAGGCACGCAGTTTAGTCCCCCGGTGCAGACAGGCATTGTAGTAGGCGCGGATATCATTTTCGGCAACGCGAGTGATGATGAAAGAATGACGGCCTATGTCGTAGACGTAGTAGTCGCCCGGTTCGGGGATGTGCTCTTCGCGACAGGCAAACTGCCAGGTGCGGTTCCACAGGTTGTCGTATTCTTTTTTAGAAAATTCGGGGTCGTAGTAACGGTCGGTGGAGATGTCTTCGCTGCCCAAATACTCGTAGGATTCGGAGCGAACCCACTTGGGCGCCTCGACCTTGTCACTGGCAATGATGTCTTGTGTGCTTGGCTCGTCCGGGTAGCGGGCTTCACCGAATGCCATCGATTTGTCTTTTAGCTGTTCGCTCATCAGTTTTCTCCAGCTCAGGCTTGTTTTTATCGTGGGATCATTATGTCACCCCCCCTAAAGCCTCAAAATGACTGCGTCTGCACACCCGCTTGCCTCTCTCTGTGAGCCCTCTTATCCGCTTTTACTGAGCCCGTTAGACTGAGTTCTCGACAAAGACGAATATAGACACAAGTTGGCACAAGATTGTTCTCACAAAAACCATAAATTTGGGAAAAACAATAAAACAGCCTGCAGGAGAATTACCCATGATCAGAGGTATACATCATATTGGCGTTCATGTTCACGATATGGACAGAATGATCCAGTTCTATCGCGAAGCCTTTGGCTTTGAGCTGGTTGGCGAGCCCTTTCAGTGGAGTGATGATGAGTTTATCGATCGCATTGTAGACGTGCCGCAATCGGCCGCCAAAGGCTGCATGCTGCGGGCTGGCACCTGTTATATGGAGCTGTTTCAGTACAGCGCCCCGACGCCTAAATCGACAGAGCCGCTGAACCCCTACGACAAAGGCTACACCCACTTTTGCGTGGATGTGACGGACATTGAAACCGAGTACACCCGCCTGAAAGCTGTGGGAATGACGTTCAGTGAGCCAGCGCCGATAGATGTGGGCCATGTGAAGTCTATCTATGGGCGCGATCCGGAGGGCAACGACATTGAAATCCAGGAAACCACCGACGAATGTGACTTCCCTCTGGATCAATTAAGCACTGACCCAACGCGCCCATAATCAATTGGCTGGCCAGCATCCACTCGAACACAGATACCGTAATCACATGACAAAGCCTGAAACGACACACCTTCCTGTCACATCACTGGATGACAAGTACACCCAGCCTGAAGGGCAGGTGTTTATGACATCTAACCAGGCGCTGGTGCGCCTGCCTCTGGATCAGATTCGCCGTGACCGGGCTATCGGACTTCATACCGCCGGTTACATTTCCGGTTATCGCGGTTCACCGCTGGGTGTGTATGACTCGGCATTATGGGGCGCGCAAAAGCTACTGGATGAACACAATATCGTATTTCGTCCGGGGTTGAACGAGGAACTGGCGGTCAGTGCGATTCGCGGCACTCAAGAAGTTGAATGGTTCGGCAAGACCGATTTTGACGGAGTATTTGGTCTTTGGTACGGCAAAGGCATTGGTGTAGACCGCGCCTGCGAATCCATGAAGCTGGGTAATTTTGAAGGGGCATCGGCTCAGGGAGGCTTTTTGATCGTGGCCGGAGATGACCACGGTGGCAAATCCTCTGACAGTGCCCATCAATCCGAGCACACACTGATGGCTGCCATGGTGCCAATTCTGTATCCGTCGAGCATCAGTGAAATCATTGAATATGGTCTGTTTGGTTGGGCCATGTCTCGCTACAGCGGTTGTTATGTGGGACTGAAAACCATCACTGATACCCTGGACTTGTCGGGATGTGTCGAACTTCCAGATGCTTATCAACAGTACATCACGCCAACTGATGTGCAGATTCCGCCGGAGGGATTAAACCTGCGTCCCAATCTTCCACCTCTGGTCGAGGAAGAATGGCTGGTTAATCATCGTTTGCCGGCGGCTACGGCCTTCGCCCGCGCCAATGGTATTGATCGGGTCATGATTGATGGAGAACGTCGCAATCTGTCGATTGTGTCAGCTGGCAAAGCCTATCTGGATGTTCGTCAGGCCTTGGCCGACTTAGGGCTGGATGAAGCCACCTGTCGCAAGCTGGGTATTCGTCTCTACAAGCCGGGCCTGGTCTGGCCGATGGACCCGCAGGGATTGACCGAATTTTCTGCGGGCAGTCAGGCGGTGCTGGTGGTGGAAGAAAAACGTCCGGTCATGGAAGATCAGATTGCTCAGCAACTGTATGGCCTGGATGCGAATCAACGCCCAGCCCTGACCGGCAAGCGGGATATGCATGGCGCTTCGCTGCTGCCTTCTGTGGCGGAACTGTCTGTAGGCAAAGTGCGTCACGCCATCAAAACCCTGATGGATCAGCTGGGGCTGCAAGACGATCACGTGGACACGCACTATCACGGGTATCTGGAGCTGGAAAAACGCGCTGGTGAACTGGGCAGCGATGCCGTACGTCCGGCGTTTTTCTGTTCCGGTTGTCCGCACAATACCAGTACCAAAATTCCTGAAGGCTCCAAAGCCATGGGCGGTATTGGCTGTCACGGTCTCGCGGCGGTTGTGATGGATCGTGACACCATGCAATTTATGCCCATGGGGCACGAAGGCTCGCCGTGGAATTCCGTCAGTCAGTTTGTGGATACACCACACATGTTTCAGAACATGGGGGATGGCACTTACTCCCATTCGGGCATATTAGCAATTCGCGCCGCTGTGGCTGCCAAAGCGAACATTACCTACAAAGTGCTGTACAACGATGCGGTGGCCATGACTGGTGGTCAGCCGGTTGAGCAACAAATCACTCCGATGGACATGGTGAATCAATTGCTCTCTGAAGGTGTGCGGCCGGTTTACCTGGTGTCGGATAGTCCAGATCAATATAAATCCGTGACTCTGCCCAGCAATACGTTTCTGCGTCACCGTGATGAGATGGACAATCTGCAACGTCAGCTGCGTGAAAGCAAAGGCGTGACCGCGATTGTGTACGAGCAAACCTGCGCGACTGAAAAACGTCGCCGTCGCAAACGTGGCCTGATGGACGATCCAGACAAGCGTGTGTTTATTAATCCGGAAGTGTGTGAAGGCTGCGGTGATTGCTCGGTGCAATCCAATTGCATCAGTGTCTTGCCGCTCGAAACTGAGTTTGGCCGCAAACGCAAAATTGATCAGTCCACATGCAATAAAGATTACAGTTGCGTCAAAGGCTTCTGCCCCTCGTTTGTGAATGTCACAGGCGCAAAAATCGCGGTGCATGTGACAGGCGATAAAGATCGTCTGCAACAACTGGTGGATCAGCTGCCCGCGCCCATGTTGGCACCACTGGACGAACGCGGTTACAACATTCAGGTGGCAGGCATTGGTGGCACGGGCGTACTGACCATCGGCGCTCTATTGGGTATGGCCGCGCACCTTGACGGTAAAGGTTGCACCATTCTCGATTTAACCGGCATGGCGCAAAAAGGCGGTTCGGTGACCAGCCATATTCGCATTGGACAAAACCCCAAAGGCATATACACCTCGCGTCTCTCAGAAGGCATGGCAGATCTGCTGATCGCCTGTGATTTGATTGTGGCTTCAGGTGCACCAGTGTTGAAAAGCGTTCGCCCCGGTCACACGGCTGCAATTATGAATACAGATGTTGCACCTACCGGTGAATTTCAAACCAACAAACATTTGGATCTGGGCGAAGCGCGTCTTCGCAAAGCCGTTGTCGACGCCATTGATGGCGGCTCGGCTTTCAGTCTGCACGCCAGCAAGCTGGCCACTGACCTTACTGGTGATAGCATAGGCACCAATATGCTGATGCTGGGTTACGCGGCACAAAAGGGTTTGTTGCCACTGTCTATCGAATCCATACAGGAGGCTATTCGTCTGAATGGTACTTTTGTGGAAGGTAATCTGCGTACCTTTGCCTACGGCCGTCTGGCCGCTCACGATCCTGATGCGCTGGCTGCCGAATTGGATGATGGTCCAGAAGCGGTTTCTCTGGACACCGTAGACGATGTACTCGCCAGCCGTACTCGTTTACTGACCGCTTATCAAAATGAAGGCTACGCCAAACACTACAGCGATTTTGTCGCTCAGATTCGTCAACAGGTATCCCACGTCGATGGTGGCGAGACCTTTGTTCGTGAAGTGGCCCTGACACTGGCGCGGTTGATGGCCTACAAAGATGAATACGAAGTGGCTCGTCTATACACCGATCCGAAGTTTCTGGAGCAAATTCGCGCGCAATTCGCCGGGGATTTTAAGCTAAGCTTTAATCTTGCACCTCCGATGTTACCCGGTAAAGACAAAGCGACTGGTCGTCCAAAGAAACGTACTTTTGGCTCCTGGATCATTCCAGCGTTTAAATTTTTGGCGGCCATGAAAAGTCTGCGTGGTACCGCCCTGGATCCGTTCGGTTACACTGCCGAACGCCGTATGGAGAGACGCCTGATCGAAGATTACCGTAGCCTGATTGAAAGCGTTGCCGGTAAGGTAACGGCAGAAAACCTGTCCGCAGCTTTACAGCTCGCCAGTGCAGCTCGCGATATTGCTGGTTATGGCCCGGTTAAAGAGGCGGCGGTTGAGCAGTACAAAGAGGCGCTTCCGGCTTTAAAGGTAGCTTTAGATAATCCGTCGAATGCCGAGAGTGGTATTCAGTATGTTGAGGTTAAACAGGTATCCTGAGATCGAAAAAGATCTTGGTTCGATCTATAAAAATTAGGAGCCTTTCTAGATCACTACTCGGCAAATAAAGCTACCGTGGTTGCCGGTCTTGAGCATATTCCTTAACAGAGCTCAAAACCGACAACACAATCAGCGGTAGCTTTACTTAGCGAGCGTCACGACCACTTCTTTCAGTTTGCCTTCAAAGCTCAGCGGCGTTTGGTAGTCGTAAGTGACTGGCGTTCCCGTATCGGCACCAATATCCTGATTTTCGGACAGGGAGTACTTCATTGGGGATGTCCGCTCCACTTTGCTGGTCGCCACTTTTTTGCCATCGGCGTACAGGGTAAGTGTGCCGCCCTTGCCAACTTCGCCTTTATTGCCAGCGTAGTCAAACTTCAGCTTCAGCTTGCGATCTCCCGCAGCGATAGGACTATCACTGGTGGCGGTGTAG
>NZ_CBFIHX010000066.1:0-7118 GCF_965662505.1 Pseudomaricurvus sp.
CGGGAAGGCGTCGCTGGCGCGAGCAATTTCTTCCTGAGTCAGGGTAGTGGGGCCGCCTTTCAAGTGAGCGAATTCAGCTTCGACTTTTTCAGCGAATTTGTCGGCGCCCATGGCCTTCACCAGAATCTTGATTCTGGCTTTGTATTTGTTATCGCGACGCCCTAACTGGTTGTAAATACGAACGATTGCGTCGAGATAAGACAGAATGTGCTCTTCTGGCAGGAACTCGTTGATAACTGAGCCAATCACCGGCGTACGGCCCAAGCCACCACCGACGAGTACCTTGAAGCCCACTTCGCCAGCGTCGTTCTTGACGATTTCCAGCCCAATATCGTGAACCTGAACGGCGGCACGGTCACTGGCAGCGCCTGTCACTGCAATTTTGAACTTGCGCGGCAGGAAAGCGAATTCAGGGTGGAAGGTTGACCACTGACGGATAATTTCGCAGTAAGGGCGCGGATCAACGATCTCGTCGTTGCTGATACCGGCAAACTGGTCCGAGGTGACGTTACGGATACAGCTACCACTGGATTGAGTGGCGTGCATCTCAACATCAGCAAGCTCAGCGAGAATGTCCGGCACTTCTGCCAATTCAGGCCAGTTGAACTGGATGTTCTGACGAGTACTGACGTGGCAGTAGCCTTTGTCGTAGTGACGGGCGATATGAGCCAGTTTACGCAGCTGAGTAGTGTTCAGCATGCCGTAAGGCACATTGACTCGCAGCATAGGCGCCAAGCGCTGGATATACAGGCCATTTTGCAGTCGTAAAGGAAGAAATTCCTCATCCTTTAGCTCACCGGCTAAATAGCGATCGGTTTGACCGCGAAACTGAGCGACACGCTCGCGCACGATCTTTTGATCATACTCATCATATTTGTACATTGAGAAGTACACCTGGATTCAGTTAGGTTAATCACGACGACAAAAGGCCCATCTCTTTATAGATCAGAGACTTGTAGCCTAAGTCGAGGCGCGAAAGGATACACCATATCAAGGTGTTTCGCGATAGGGCTCAAATGGGGTCCGGTGGGGGGAAAGGTAACAGGAAAAGTTACTTCATATTCTAACTTGTTGATGAATAGAGTAAATTTTAGACAATATACGAATAACTGCCTTTTTTGCCTTGATAGACAGATTTCTTCTATGCCTATAATGCCTTCAGCTATGCAGTACTAGCTTTCCCATTCATACGTTTCTCACATTTACATGGAGAAAAATAATAATGCACGATGAATTTGAAATGCAGGAATCGGGTGATAGCTCAGCTGATGCAATCGCAGCTGTTGCACTTATCGCCATCTTTGTCTCCACTTGTATCTTCTGGATTAGTGGTCAATAAATGGAATTAGCGGAGCCACAGGGCTTCGCTGTTTCTATCTCTCCTTAACGTTTTTACTCCCTCAATTCTAATTTCAAATCGCTCATTAAATCATCAGTTTTGGTTTTTTATCGTCTTGTGCTTTGACAAGTATTGATCAAACAATTATTTTATTTGAATCTATACATCTCTCACGCATTGTTATTGGTGGCTTTCATGTCTTTTTTACTTCACAACAGTTATACCTTTTGGATTTCTCGCCTCGCAAGCGTCATGCAGGACAGATTCAACAAAGAACTGGAAACATTGGACGTTACCTGGCCTCAGTGGATGGTAATGAATGTCCTGACGCACGATCTGGCGAATACTCCAGCACACATTGCCGAGCAAATTGGTATAGACCGTTCGGCCGTTACGCGTTTGGTTGATCGCCTGGAAAAGAAGGGATTGGTGTTGCGTGAACACGATGGACTGGATCGTCGATCCGTTAAAGTTCACATCACTGAACCGGGAAAAATGATGGTGCAGCATCTGGATGATGCGGCCGAAAAACATCAGGAAATCTTTCTACAAGAACTTCATACAACGGAATATCGGGTTCTGAAAGGCAATATTCAGAAGCTTTTACGCGCCGGTGGGATTGAGTCATCCGCGCTTTGGAAGCACGCTTGAGCGGCCTAAATTGACTTAAAATATCTTATGAGTAATTCCGTTAGTGCTCATCACAGAAACGGTTAAAGAGCGTTAGTGTTCGCGACGCTTTTCTTCTACTGACCACTCAGGACAGTTTGAACCAGAGTGTAGATGGCCAATACAAATAGCGTTGTGAATATCAGTCCGGCGGTGATGTAAACCCAGATGTTGCCATGCTTGAAATCACGTTCTCGGGCTCGACTGCTTTGAACGCCAAAAGCGGCGGCAAATGTGCTGAGCACGACGGCCCAGAATCCCGGTTTTGAATCTTCTTTTTGAGGCTCGCTCATTGTCTGGCCACCACTCTCAAAGTCAGCTTGGTAGCTCGTAGACTAGCAGTTTGTATGTTTGCTACTCAAGAAGCGTTAGTGTTGGGCAACCTGATCAGGCAGTTCGGAAGTTCGGTGGATGCCTTCTTTGCTCAGAGTTTCCCGGGCCTGTTTGTAGTCCCACAGACCGATACGCAGACGGTAATAACACATCTTCCTGGATTCACCTTCTTTCTCACTGCAACTTGTCCGCAATTCACGATAATCACGCACAATCTGGGTGGATAGCTGAATCATCTCATCACTGATTTCGTCATCTGCGTAAGCCGGAACGGCTGACAGCAGTGTCATGATCAGAGACGTGAGAAATAGTGTGGCTAAAAATACGGGGTCTTTGAAGATATACATAGCGGTACCTCTTGGAGAATGAGGTGAATATACGCGCCAAAGATGACAATAAAATGATGAAACTGCTGACAGGTGAAATAAACGCTTCTGTACGAGCAAGCATCTCTACGAACCAGCCTGTCTATGAACCAACCTCTCTACGAAAAAAGCCTCTCTACCCCAAACCTCCTTAACACAAAGGAGGAGGGGGCAGAGAGGCTTTTCTAGTACTAAAGGTTTTGCTAGTACGAGAAGCTTTGCTAATACTAGAAGTTTTACTAATACTACAGCAGCGCTATTGGATGGTCAGTCGTCATAACCGAGGATCGGTTGCAACCAGCGCTCTAACGCGGGCACTTCCATCCCTTTACGGGCAGACAGGGATTCCACCTGGTCTTTCTGAATCTTGCCAACCGGGAAGTAGTAAGACTCAGGGTGTGAGAAATACCAGCCAGACACAGCAGCTGTTGGGGTCATGGCAAAGTGTTCGGTCAGTTCGATCCCGATCTTGTCTGTGGCATCCAGCAAGTTGAAGAGGGTGGTTTTCTCGGTGTGATCCGGGCAGGCGGGGTAGCCCGGTGCCGGACGAATACCCTGATACTTTTCTTTGATCAGATCTTCGTTCTCCAACTGCTCGTCAGGGATATAGCCCCAGAACTCTTTACGCACACGCTGATGCATCCGCTCAGCCAGAGATTCCGCCAGACGATCTGCCAGAGCTTTCACCATGATGCTGTTGTAATCATCCTGTTTGGCTTCGTATTCAGCGCAAAGCTCATCACAACCAATACCTGCCGTCACAGCAAAGCCACCGATGTAATCCTGCTTGCCAGAGTCTTTAGGGGCAACAAAGTCGGCCAGTGAGGTGTTCGGTTTGGTATTGCCAGGCTTTTGCACCTGCTGACGAATGTGGTGCAGGGTCGCAAGCTCTTCGGAGCGGCTCTCGTCACTGAACACAGCAATGTCGTCGTGATTGACGGTATTCGCTGGCCAGAAGCCAATGACCGCACGAGCTGTCAGCAGTTTTTCATCGACGATGCGTTTCAGCATGGCCTGGGCATCGGCGTAGAGGTTTTTGGCTGCCTCACCAATCACTTCATCATCAAAGATACGCGGGTATTTGCCCACCAGATCCCAGGTAATGAAGAAAGGCGTCCAGTCGATGGTTTCGATCAGCTCTTCCAGCGGATAGTCTTCAAATACCTTGGTGCCGGTAAAGGTTGGAGCGGGCGGGGTGTAGTTGTCCCAATCCAGCTTTAACCCGCGGGTAATGGCTTCCGGGTAGGTGCGAACCGTACCTCGCGCTTTACGGCCTGCATTACGCTCACGAACAGTTTCGTACTCGGCTCGAGTTTCTGCCACAAAGGCATCACGCAAGTCGTCGTTCAGCAATTTGCTGGCGACACCCACAGCGCGTGAGGCATCTGCCACGTAAGTGACCTGATTGAGCTTGAATTGAGGTTCAATCTTCACCGCCGTGTGAGCTTTGGAGGTAGTAGCCCCACCAATCAGTAATGGCTTATTGATGCCCTGACGCTCCATTTCTTTGGCTACGGTGACCATTTCATCCAGAGATGGGGTAATCAGGCCAGACAGGCCGATAATGTCGCACTTCTCTTCTTGCGCCACTTGCAGAATCTTCTCGCAGGGCACCATCACGCCGAGATCAACCACCTCGAAGTTATTACACTGCAACACCACACCCACGATGTTCTTACCAATATCGTGCACATCGCCTTTTACGGTGGCCATCAGAATCTTGCCATTAGGCTTGGTGGCTTCGGTTTTTTCGGCCTCGATAAAGGGGTTCAGGTAAGCCACGGACTGTTTCATCACACGGGCAGACTTTACAACCTGTGGCAGGAACATTTTACCGGCACCAAACAGATCGCCGACCACGTTCATACCATCCATCAATGGGCCTTCAATCACATCCAGAGGTCTGGTGGATTGCTGGCGAGCGACTTCTGTGTCTTCAACGATAAAGGTTGATATACCTTTCACCAGTGCATGCTCGATGCGTTTCTTGACATCCCAGCTGCGCCATTCCAGATCTTCTTTCTTCTCACCCGTGCTGCCGTCGCCTTTGAATTTATCGGCAATGGCCAGCAAGGCTTCGGTCGCATCGCTGTTGCGGTTTAGGATGACGTCTTCAACGGCGTCTTTCAATTCTTTTGGCAGATCATCGTAAACCGCCAGCTGACCGGCATTGACGATACCCATATTCAGGCCAGCCTGGATGGCGTAGTACAGGAACACGGAGTGAATCGCTTCACGCACCGGATTGTTGCCCCGGAAAGAGAAGGAGACGTTGGATACACCACCGGAAATGCCAGCGTGTGGCAGGTTTTGTTTAATCCAGCGGCAGGCCTCGATAAAGTCCACCGCGTAGTTATTGTGCTCATCAATACCGGTGGCCACCGCGAAGATATTGGGGTCGAAAATAATGTCTGCGGGGTTGAAGCCAACCTTGTCCACTAGCACGCGATATGAGCGTTCACAGATTTCAGTTTTGCGGGCCAGGGTATCCGCCTGACCGTCTTCGTCAAACGCCATCACTACAACCGCTGCGCCGTAACGCTGACAGAGACGGGCACGCTCGATAAACTCATCTTCGCCTTCTTTGAGGCTGATTGAGTTGACGATGGGCTTACCCTGAATGCACTTCAGACCGGCTTCAATGACTTCCCACTTCGAGGAGTCGACCATAATTGGTACGCGGGAAATGTCCGGTTCACCGGCGATCAGGTTAAGGAAGCGCACAATAGCCGCTTCAGCGTCCAGCATGCCCTCATCCATATTGATGTCGATCACCTGAGCGCCGTTTTCAACCTGCTCCAGAGCGACTTCCAGCGCGGTGTCGTAATCACCTTCGACAATCAGACGCTTAAACTTGGCAGAACCGGTAACGTTACAGCGTTCACCCACGTTCACAAACAGGGACTCAGCGGTGATGTTAAAAGGCTCCAGGCCGGAAAGGCGACAGGCAGGCTCGATCTGCGGTAATTCACGAGGCTTGTGCTTGGTCATCTCATCGGCAATGGCCTTGATATGACCCGGTGTGGTACCGCAACAACCGCCTATGATGTTGACCAGACCGCTTTCAGCAAACTCTTTAACGACAGCAATCATCTGCTCAGGTGTCTCGTCGTACTCACCAAACTCATTGGGCAAACCGGCGTTCGGGTGGGCAGAGACGTGGCATTCAGCCACTCGCGAAAGCTCTGACACATATTGGCGTAACTCTTTCGCGCCCAGAGCACAGTTCAGACCAATAGACAGCGGTTTGGCGTGAGCCAGAGAGTTATAGAATGCCTCGGTGGTTTGGCCGGAGAGAGTACGACCGGACGCATCGGTGATGGTGCCAGAGATCATAATCGGCAACTCAATGCCTTCGCGCTCAAAGTACTCCTGAACCGCGAATATAGCCGCTTTGGCATTCAGGGTGTCGAAAATGGTTTCGATCAAAATCAGATCTGAACCGCCTTTCACCAGGCCATCAACGGATTCCAGGTAGTTCTCCACCAGCTGATCAAAGGTCACGTTACGAGCACCGGGATCATTCACGTCCGGTGAAATAGAGCAGGTTCGGCTGGTCGGTCCAATAACACCCGCCACAAAACGCGGCTTGTCAGGGTTGCGAGCCGTCATTTCATCTGCCGCCTCGCGCGCCACTTGAGCGGCAACGACATTGATCTCATGGGCTAGAGACTCCATCTCATAATCCGCCATGGAGATCTGCGTGCTGTTAAAGGTATTGGTTTCAATGATGTCAGCACCGGCTTCCATGTAGGCGGTGTGCATTTCCTTAATCAGTTTGGACTGAGTTATGGAGAGCAAATCGTTATTGCCGGCGATATCCAGATGGTAGTCTGCAAAGCGTTCGCCCCGGTAGTCACTTTCGCTCAGCTGGTAGCTCTGGATCATCGTGCCCATGCCTCCATCGAGAATCAGAATTCGATCCTTAATGGCAGCGTAAAGGGCCGTGAGACGAGCATTGCGATCAGACATCGTTGAAAAACCTTTATTAAGTGAAAAGCGTTCTTTAAAAAAGAGTAAAGATTGAAGTTGATAGTTTTTTGCTCAAAAAGCACTCAAAACCGGCAAAAATCCAATCTATATCAAAATATTTTGATGTAGATCGGCATTCTAGCAGGAATCACGGTTTGAACCCAATCCAGAAATAGAAGTTTAGGTTATTTGAGCAACCTGACCGAGCGCTTTGTGGCGCGGGTTGGGAATAGCTGTCAACGGGCATGAGAGCGGTTATCAACTGCCTTGAGAGTGATTATCAACAACGAGCTGTCTATTAAACCATGCTATTTCTATGGTTTTTATCAGGCGTAATTTTCCGTAAAATACCTGACTCAATTAGTGAGGTTTAGGTTTGATGGTTAACGTAACGATTACAGATTCAGCACAGGAATATTTAGCAGAGCTGCTCAGCAAGC
>NZ_CBFIHX010000066.1:7128-20218 GCF_965662505.1 Pseudomaricurvus sp.
GTGAAGGTATCGCGATTCGCATGTTTGTCGCGAACCCTGGCACCCCCCAGGCTGAGACCTGTATTGCCTACTGTCGTCCTGGAGAAGAGCAGGAAGGCGATGTAAAGCTCGATCTGGATATGATCGGTGCTTACTTTGAAGAGCGCAGTTTGCCATTTTTAGAAGACGCTAAAGTCGATTACTCCCCGGATCGCATGGGCGGCCAGCTGACTATTCGCGCCCCCAATTCCAAAATGCCTCAGGTGACTGACGACAGTCCCGTCGAAGATAGAATCAACTATGTACTGTTTAACGAGATTAACCCTGGACTTGCCGCTCACGGTGGTGAGGTTTCGTTGGTGGAGTTTACAGAAGATAACTACGCCGTCTTGAAGTTTGGAGGTGGTTGTCAGGGCTGCAGCGCCGTTGATATCACGCTGAAAGAAGGTGTTGAGAAGACACTGATCGAGAAAATTCCTGGTCTCGTGGGCGTTCGTGATTCGACAGACCACAGCGATACGACCAACGCTTACGCGTAAATCCGGTCCAACCCGTTTCAATTAAAAGCCGCTGTTTGCGGCTTTTTTTGTGTCTGAAATCCAGAAAAGATGTGATAGGGTTTACCCGCATAATATCAGAAGAAGCGGAAACCCTATGAATTACACCACACTGGATTATCAGTTGAGCGATGGCATTCTCACCATCACTCTAAATCGCCCTGAGCACATGAATTCTTTCACCGTCACCATGGCCAATGAATTGATTGAGGCCATCAATCGAGCCAGCGATGATGACGATGTACGGGTTATTGTCTTTACAGGCGCAGGCAAGGCGTTCTGCGCCGGCATGGACTTAACGGCAGAGGGGAATGTCTTTGGTCTGAATGAAGAGCTTGAGCCCAGTTTGGAGGATGTCGACAATCACTACGACGATCCGGAATACATTTCGGGCGTTCGCGATACCGGCGGCAGAGTGACTCTGGCGCTATACGATTGCAGCAAGCCTGTGATCGCAGCCATCAATGGAGCGGCCGTGGGGATTGGCGCAACCATGACTCTGGCAATGGATATCCGATTGGCCTCATCTAAAGCCAAGATTGGCTTTGTTTTCAATAAGATAGGGATCACTCCTGAAGCTTGTTCTACCTGGTTTTTGCCAAGAGTGGTGGGCTTGTCTCAGGCGCTGGAGTGGACTTACAGTGCTGAAATTCTCACCGCCGAAAAAGCCAAAGCTGGCGGTTTGGTTAAGGATATCTATGAGCCTGAGGATCTGCTGGAAGAAGCTTATAAGCTCGCTCGTCACATTGCAGAGAACAGCTCTCCGGTGGCCATCGCCATGACCCGCCAGATGATGTACCGCAACTCCGCTATGCCACACCCTCGTGATGCTCACAAAGTGGATTCATTGGCTATGTTTTACGCCAGTCAAAAGGATGGCAAAGAGGGCGTTGCGTCGTTTCTGGAAAAGCGCAAACCCAAATTCACCCAAACAGTGCCTTCAGATCTGCCCGAGTTTTATCCCTGGTGGGAATGATCCGGGCACAAAAAAGCCGGCGCCTGATTAAGGGGCCGGCTTTTTGTCAAAAATGACAATTTAGGTCATTAACGACGCGTTTCCATTAACGACGCTTTTTCAAAGGCTCAGCAACTTTAGCCGCCATGTCTTTGAGGGTCTTTTCAGTGGTTTCCCAATCGATACAGGCGTCCGTAACAGACACACCGTAAGTCAGGTCGTCCAGATTGCTGGAGATCTTCTGATTGCCCGGACCGATATTACTTTCCACCATCAGGCCGATAATGGATTGGTTGCCTTCAAGGATCTGATTGGCAATGTTATCCATGACCAGAGGCTGTAGTTCGTGATTCTTATTGGAGTTCGCGTGACTGCAATCCACCATGATATTGGTAGAAACGCCGGCTTTTTCCAGTTCCTGCTCGCACAGGGCGATGCTCACTGAATCGTAGTTAGGCTTTCCGGCACCGCCGCGCAGTACCACGTGGCCAAACGCATTGCCTTTGGTGTGAGTGATCGCGACTTGACCGTTGTTGTTAATCCCAAGAAAACGGTGAGGGCTTGAGACGGATTCCAAAGCGTTGATCGCTACGGTAAGACCACCATCGGTTCCGTTCTTGAAACCCACTGCCGAAGACAGGCCGCTGGCCATTTCACGGTGAGTCTGGGACTCAGTGGTACGAGCACCAATGGCAGACCAGGCAATCAAATCCTGAATGTACTGTGGAGAAATAGGGTCCAGAGCTTCGGTAGCGGTTGGCAGACCGATCTCAGCTATATCCAGCAGCAGCTTACGGCCGATGTGCAGACCTTCTTCAATCTTGAAGGAGTCATCCAGATACGGGTCGTTGATCAGGCCTTTCCAGCCGACAGTGGTGCGTGGCTTTTCAAAATACACGCGCATAACAATAAACAGAGAGTCTTTAACGGCATCCGACAACGCTTTCAGGCGATGAGCATAATCAATCGCAGCGTCTACATCGTGGATGGAACAAGGGCCAATCACGACCATCAGGCGGTGATCCTTGCCTTCTAAAATATTACGAACGGTCTCGCGCCCCTCAGTAACCACTTTGCGAGCTTTATCCGATAAAGGTAAAGCACTCTTGATAGCGGCTGGTGAAATGAGGATCTCTTGCGAGACGATGTTCAGATCGTCTACTGCGAACTCTGTCATTGAACTACCCAATACGGTTGTTTTCTGTAAGCGCGCTATTCTACTGAAAAACAACATAAATAGTGAAACTTAATGACCTGATTTTGGCCATTAAGTAAAGGTTTTTATCTTCTGTGTTAGCCGAGCACTTCCAGATGGGCCAATAACGGGAAATATAAAGCCGTTTTGACGCGTTCGTCCTCCAGATCCGGGAAAAGCTGACGATAGCGCTTCAGTTGTGGCTGGTAGGCTTCTGCTTCGGCGGTTAAAAAGTCGCTCAACTCCTGATCAGCTGCCGGCTCACTGGATTTGTAATCAACGATCCAGCGGATCCCCTGATCGACAAATGTACGATCGATAATGGAGTTCCGGGTTTTAGTATAGGGACCATCTCCCGCTGAAACCGACCAGAAACTTTGTTCGCAGGCGGATTGTTCATGACGGTTATCCAGTAGCCAACAGCCATTGGGATCTGCCAGCATACGGTGTAAACCGAGTTCTATTCGGTTGAGCGCGTCAGTTAAACTGGTGCCATTCAACCCCAGTTGCCGTAGCTGAGCTCGCCAGAAGGGTTGCTGTCGCCGGATTCGATCACTGTCCCAGGCGTCGACACCATCTTTGACAATCTGCGCCAGGCTGCGATGCAGTACCGTGCCGGTATAGCGCGAGCCCCGATGGCGTAAAGCGTCGTCGTTGACCGTATTGTCTTCATCACCGAACTCTCGTCCACGATAAGCAGCAAGCAGGCTGGAGGGCACCAGTGTCGGGCGCTGCCAATCGGGTGTCAGGCGACGAATCATGGCAATGGGTTGAGGTTTCTGGCTGGTTTCATCGGTCTCGCCCACCACCGTAAACAGTGCGGATTCCTGCACCGCTGTCCACAAAGGTGACAACAGTGCGCCGGCAGAAGGGGCTTTTGGCAACTCGCTCTTGCTATCGACATTGAGATTGGCAATCAGGTGCAAGTGGTTGATCGCACGGGTACAGCCGACGTACAGGAGGCGAGTGGCTTCCAGCGAGTTTTTGATTTTCTGTTCCTGACGCAAAAACTGGTACAGCGGATCATCGTCATCGCCGGTAGCCGATAGAGGTCCGAGCAAAAGTTGCTTGTCGTGTGCGGTGTTGATGCGCTCTTGCCAAAGTATCAGCTGTTTTTCATCGCTGCGCTGAGTTTTATCCAAACCCGGAATGATCACGGTTTCAAACTCGAGGCCCTTGGATTTGTGGATGGTCATCACCTGAATCCGCGGGTCGGCATCTGCCGCAGGACGGGCGTAGAGCTGTTTGACGGAACGGGAAAACTCATCCCACTGCAGTAATTTGCCTCCCTCGTCGAATTTGTCGAGCAGGCTGAAATAGTCCTGAGCATTGGTCAGATCGATGGCATCCGGTACGCAGGCTGGTCCACCCAACGCTACCCAAAGACCTTCGATCCACTGTCGCAAACTCTTGCGACGGCGGTTTTGCCAGGCGGTTTTGATTTGCGGGACAGTGCGACTGAGTATTTTTTTGGCTTCTTTACTCAAACCCTGGATCGACTGATGATCCAGAAGGTTACTGAGAACCGCAGGGAAACTCTTTTGATCAACGAGTTTATTGTGCTGTACCAGATGCAACAGATCGTCATTCCCGAGACCGATGAAAGGGCTGCGAAGGATCGCCAGCCAGGCATTACGGTCTGATGGGTCGAGCAGGGCGCGAGTCAGACTGAGCAAATCGACAATCGCCATGCGACTGGCAAGAGGATCGATATCCGTCGCTTGCCAGCGAAGTCCGGCTGTTTGCAGTGCATGAATGATTTCACGCAGGTGCGGGCGATTTCTGACCAGAATGGCAATTCTGCCGTTCTCATCAGCTGCCAGGGCTTCCTTCACCAGATCAACGACTTTTTGTGCCTCGGCCTTACGATCCGGTGCGTCCAGAAATACATGGGTGCTAACCGCCGGGCCGTCCATAGCAGGTTTGAAACCTATGGAGGGCGCATAGCTCACGGCACCGCGGGAAATGTCATCCGCTTCCGGAAAAGCGTTTTGGAACGCCATATTCACCCAGTCCACAACACCGGATTGCGAGCGGAAGTTGACGGTTAACTCTAATGGTGTGAGCCGAATATCGCCGATACCGTTATTGCGTGCATCCAGAAAAATGCCCACGTTGGCGTCGCGGAAGCCATAACAGGATTGCATCCCATCCCCCACGATAAATAGCGTGCGGCCATCATCCGGTTGCCAGCCAGCGGTCAGCTTTTCCAGTAATTGCAGTTGAGGGCTGGCGGTATCCTGAAACTCGTCCACCAGAATGTGTTTGATCTGATAATCCAGCAGCAGGCTGAGATCGGTAGGACTGTCTTCGTCGCCAAGAGCCAGCAGCGCCCCTTGGGTGATTTCGCTAAAATCTGTGGCATTCAGAGCACGAAAAGCCAGTTTCAGCTGGATAACCGCATACGGCATGATGCGGGTTAATCCGTCCAGCAACCGCCATTGCTGATGAGGGTAGTGGGTGGGCGGTAAAATGCGGATGAACTGGAACAAATCCAGCAGCTTCTTTTGTTCGCTCAGATGACCTATCAGCTCGGCCATGGCTTCTTTCTTCAGCTTGGCGGCGGCTTTGCTGTCTTTATCGGTGCCGGCTGGAAAACCAAAGTTTTTGTTCAGCCCCTTGATAGAGCGCCACTGTCCCGCCTGAGTCAGCACCAGTTCCACCAGACTGCGCCAGTCATCCAGATTGTCCGGGTGGCACGGCGGCAGCTCGACGATGCCTGCCAATTGGCAAATCAGTGACGATGGCTTGTCTTCAAGACTGTTGTTGCCGGCGTAATCTGCCAGCAGGCACAGGTCACTGGCGTAGGGTAGAAGCAGTTCACTGGTTTCTTCCAGTGTCTCAACCACCAGCTCATGCAGGACATTTTCCAGATAGGCTCGCGCATCCCGGGCGCTGAGAAGGGGCAGCAACCACTGGTCGCGTTTACCCAGCAGGTTGATTAACAGGCTGGTTACCGCCTCAATATTGTTGTCGAGGTGAATAAACAGTTCTTTTAGGTCATGTTGAAGTTGGCCTTCCTGCTCAAGCGTCGCCAGTGTTTGTTCTACAGCCTGGCGGTAGACCACTTGCGGATGTTCCAGCATCTGGCTGGAGCCACCAATACCACTGGTGATGGGATTGTATTGAGTCAGTGAGCGGCACAAGCCATCAATGGTCTGTACCCGCAGTCGATTGGGGTTTTTAAGCAGTTGCCACTGCTGTTGGCGATCCCGCTCAATGACTTTTTGAGCGAGGTCCCAGGTCAGTTGTTCGTGGGGTGCTTCGGGACGAGGCTGTTCTGCCGCAAACTGGATAGCGTCAGTGATCCGCTCCTGCATTTCGGCAGCGGCTTTACGGGTGAAGGTAATACACACCACTTCTTCCGGGTTATCGCACAACGGCAACAGGGTTAATACCCGCTGGGTCAGCAGGCCGGTTTTACCGGATCCAGCGGGAGCGGTTACGGCAAAAGACTTTTGTGGGTTCAGGGCTTCGGCACGGGCCAGATGATCTTGTGGTTGCATGATTACTGTCCTCCCTGAGTCGGTTGGCTCGGAGACAGTACGTCCGGAGACGGTGCGTGCGGGGACAAAAAAGCGTCGCGCACGAAGTCTTCTTCCTGCCATCGCAGAATGGGGCCTAAGTCTTCATAAAAGCGTTTTAAAGACGGGTTTTTGAAGTCCAGAGAGCAGTCACCCTGTAGAAAAGTCGTGGCCAGCATTTCCAGCTGTTGCTGCCAATGTTCGCGAATCTGCTGCCAGTCAGTCGGTAACTCCAGCGAATCGGCCTTGTCGGCAGGCAAGATGTCCGGATGATCCGTCGACAGGCCACCCAGTCCCTTAATGGCTATGTCTTTGGCATTGACCTGGGCAAACATAACGGCGCTGATCTCTGTCTCCTGATCCTGCAAATAGCACAGGCAGTAGAGCGGGAGCTGGGGTTCATCAGGGCGTTCGCCGCCCCAGCTTTTGGGATTCGGTGAACCGGTTTTGTAATCGATGAGAATCAGTTCGCCATCACTTAGTTTATCCATTCGATCCAGGCGCAGCGTCAATGGCAATCCTGCAAAGTTCGCCGTAATGGCTTCTTCATTAGCGACCACCGTGAAAGGCGGGCGCTGTTTCTCCTGCTCCAGCCAGCGAAGAATCAGTTGGCTTTGGCGATTTTCCTCCAGAGCGGAATAGGTTTCGCCAAAGAAGTCAGGCTCCCGCTTGCGAAAATTATGGATATGCTCCTGCACACGCTCGTTCACCAGCGCCTTCAGCTCTGCGTCCAGCGTGTTGAGCAAGGTTTCCTGATCCACCAGCTTTTCCCAAATGTCAGACAGAGCATCGTGCAAGATTTGTCCGCGCTGCATAGGGGTAAAACCCAGAGCCTCGGGATCTGTTTGCTGAGCACCCAGACGATGCAGGGCAAAAGCGGCGAAAGGGGAGATGGCCTGGTTTTTCAGAATCTGGCTACCCCCGCGAATCTGGGTTAACTCGGCCGGGCTGACAGAGGGACCATTGCCGGTGTTGATCCATTCCAGTTTCTGATGATCCACAATCTCTTGGAGATAGCTTGGCCACCCCGTTGCCAGAGACGTATTCAGAACGTTCAGAGGCTCTTTGGCAGCTGATGCCTCCACGCTAGAGGTGGCCAGATCTTTGACCAGTGCACTGGGGTGTAATGGGGTGTCCGCATCAAAACAGGGGTGGCTAAAGACCACTTCCGGAGCGCAGTGACGATAGCCTTCTGTCAGGCGCTCAGCGAAGGCCAATTCGCGATCGGCATCCGCATGCGGCATGCCGTGTTGTCGTTGCAGACTCAATGGCAGCAGGGGGTTCGGTTCCGGTGCGGGTGGCCAGTTCTGCTGGCTCATACCCAAAACCCAGCAGTGGGAAAACTGCAGTCCGGCACCTTCCAAAATACCCAGAATCTGTACGGGTGATTCTGGTGTTTGAGCTTGAAAATGCTCGCTGCCGGCCAACTGAGACAAAAGGTTTAGGGCTTGATCGCAGGTCATTAGTTTGCCAGTGTTTTCCAGTTGACAGAACTTTTCCTGCAGTTGATACCACTGAGTCATTTGCTGGAATTCGTTACTGTCCAGCCTACGGCTTCCGGGCCATCCAAGATGTCGCAGCTGCGCTTCAAATAATTCCAGCCATTGCCCCGGGAGCAGTTGTTTGGCTCGCTGGCGGCGCAGAGACTCGATATGCTGCAGTTTTTGATCCAGCCATTGCCATTGTTCGATCTGAAGGCTGTCCTCTTGAGAAAGGGAGGAGGGATCCTCTTCAGATTGAGCCAACTTATGGCAGATTTGACGCAGCTGACTGACTTTGAGTCTGGCGCGCTGAAGTTTCTTCAATTTTTGTGCGAGCAGCTCGCTGATAGAAAGGCTGTCAGCGATTCCCCAAAACGGTGAGCTGAGCAGCTCAATGAAGTCTTCTGTGCGGATTCGGTATTGATTTAACTGCAGCAGCATCAAGGAATCATGCACGAAAGGCACACTGCCCAGAGGCACACCGGCAGAGAAGTTAAACGGTAAGGTGTAGCGGGCGGTTTCCGGAAGGGAGTACTGGGGCTCCAGCACCTCCACAAAAACCTGCTCCACGGTTTTACGGATTTGCCCGAGGTTCGGCGCAATGATACCTATGGATGCGTTGGGGTTTTCCTTAAGAACAGTTTGTGCCCAACAAGCGGCGGAGCGTATTTCGTCCTGCTGATTGGGGCAACCAGCCAGGCTCAGGTGGCCAGTGGATGCAGCGGTAAACGTAGCCCTTAGTTGATGACTTGTCGCTATGCTGTCAAATAACCGTTGGCTGAGAGGTGGAATGTCATCAAATCCCAGTAACAACAGCTGATCTTCTTTCGGCACGAGCCCTGATTGATAACACTGGATGATCTGCTGCTGTATCTGTTCAGGCGTACAAAGCTGGTGTTGATTCAGCAGTTGCTCAAACTTTTCGCTCCAGCGTATCAGTGGGTTCTGTTCCGCAGTATTTTCATCGACGAGGGTTGAGAACTCCAGATTCCAGCGCTGTAACGTGCGATGAGCCGTTTGTGCGTCACTGGCCAGCTTGTGCGGATTGATGAGCTCAGCGCCAACAGCGTCTTCTTGAATAATATCCAGCCATAATTGCTGCAAGACAAACTCGGTGGCAGGGCTTGTGGGCGTAGTCAAAAGTGCCTGATCCAACAGCAATTGATAGCTTTCCGACAGCCATTCGCTTAACGAGTAAGCCCTCGGTGCGTGCCAAACTTGTGCACCGCACTGTTCCTGATGCTGACTGTAAGCGGCAACCAGTTTATTTTTAAGGCGGCTGTTGGGTGTGAGGATCAACACTCCATCGTTGATGGGCTCAAGCAGAGGCTGAATATCGAACAGGCTGATAGGCATTTGAGCTAAAGAATCCTTCCGGTGAGAAAGCCGAAATCATCGCATAGCTATTGGGGAGTGTCACTGTAAGAGAGCAAAGAAGAGGCTACCCCGAAGCGACAGTGGAGGGCTGTACAGTCTTCGGGGCGTGCAGGTGGACTTAACCTGCCATGCGTGCCTTATATTCACGGACGATAGTGTTAAAGTCATCCGCAACAGACTTCATCTCATCAACCATGGCGTTGTGCTGGCCGGTGGAGATTTTACATTTCAGGTAGACCTCAGCCTGATCAAGAAACGCTTTTACATCATTTTTAGCTTTTACCATTTGAGGAGTCACCGCGGATGATGGGTCCGGCAGGCTTGGCGCTGCAGGCTTGCTGCAAGCCATTGACAGTGGGGCAAATGTGGCAAAAACCAGAGCGGGCAGAAGAAGTGTTTTGCGCTTCATGGGCATGTTCCTTTAATGCAGTGTTAATTGTAAGTCGTCAGAGCTCGATTATCTGACGATAAAATGAACTGTTGGCATCAAGGGTATCGGCTGTAATTTGCAAGACTTGAATGGGGAATGTGAGGAACATGCCCAAATTAACAAAACTATTATGTCCGGCATAGGGGGTTGATTGTTTTTTGATCAGATGGCGTAGATTCAAAACCTATGAAGAATGGTGGAGATCTAAATCAGTTTCTCAATACATTCCAAATAGTTGGGCTCTTCTGTCTCAAAAAGAGCAGAGCCTCCCAATCTATAGGCCTTGAGAAGGTGCGTCCGGGCGGAAGCTCTTTCTCCTATTTGATAAAGGCATTGCCCCAGTCTGAGATGAATAAAGGGATTATCCCGGATTTGTGGACAGTGATTGGCTGAGCGGAGGGCCTCGCAGCCTGGGATGTACTGCTTGAGACGGAAGTAGCTATCACCAATGCCGGTCAGCACCCATCCTGCCTCGGCAAAGTCAGTTTGAGGCTTGGGCAGCAGCAGCCAACCTTGATAGAATAGACGCAATGCTTTCCTGTAGTCACCCTGATCGTAGCTCTGATAGGCATCGGCACAGAGTGATCGGATCTTCTCAGTCGTGTCATTGGGCAGTTCGGTCATTTTTCGCTCAGTTATTCAGATTTCCACTGTGCTGACTTTGATCCTGTGCGTTATGGGCACAGATTCAACAGGCCAACCTCTGATCCTGCGGATGATAACGGTCTGTGTCTTCAAAACAAAGTATCGAGAACAACCAAGTATCGAGAACAGCAAAGTATCGGTAGCACAGAGTCGAGAATGTAGTACAGAATCGAGGATAGTGCTCGACAAACCCGCTATCGGAAAGATCGTGTCTCGATAATTAGAGCTTGAACAGGCTGCTGTGAATTTGCATCTCTTGCCGTATACCGACCACAACACACATAATTAACGGATTCATGAATGTCATTTGATTACTTAACATCCGCAGAGGCTCAAAGAGTCTTAATTGCCGTATTGGCCATGGCGGTGTTAGCGGCCTTGCTTTTGAGAAGGCAAAGCCAAATCCACTCCCGCAGAGAACAAGATCTGCAGGAACAGCTGCATCAATCAACCACTGAGTTGACACTTTGCGCGCAAAAGCTGGAGCAGGTAGTCAGCAACGAAGCCAAAGATCGTGAGCAGCTTTCTTCACTTCAGGATCAGCTCAAACAATACCAAGTCAGCCTGTCTGAGAAAGACGCACAGTTGGCAGTTTTGGAAAATAAAGCTGCTGATCTGGATGCGATAAAAGCAAGCGCGGAGGTTAAAGAACGTGAATTACGTCAACTGCACGCGGAGCATCAAAGCTTGCAGGCGAAAAGCCTTGCCGAGAAAAACAGTCTGGAAGAAAAACTGGCTCTACTAAAAGACGCTAGAGAGCAGCTGAATAACGAATTCAGCCTGTTGGCGAACAAGATTTTTGATGACAAGCAACAACGTTTCACAGAGCAGAGTCAACAAACGCTTTCAGCCAGTGTTAATCCGCTCAAAGAACAAATTGAGGCCTTCCGTAAGAAAGTAGAAGATGCTTACGACAAGGAGAATTCAGAGCGAAGTAAATTGGTGGGTCAGATTGCTGAGCTGCAAAAGCAAACCCGCCAGATCGGTGAAGACGCAATTAACCTGACCAACGCCTTAAAAGGTGATAATAAGGCTCAGGGTAATTGGGGGGAAGTCATTCTGGAGCGGCTGCTTGAAGACTCTGGCTTACAGCGCGGTCGTGAGTATGAAGTGCAGGTGGCCCTTAAAAATGAAGAGGGCAAACGTCGTAACCCTGACGTCATTATCCGTTTGCCAGAAGGTAAAGACATCATTATCGACTCGAAAGTCTCCCTGTTGCATTACGAGCAATATACCTCCGCTACCGAGGAGGTGAGTCGTCAGCAGGCCCTCAAACAACACCTTACATCCGTCCGTAACCACGTGCAGCAGTTGAGTGGAAAATCCTACGATAAACTTGAAGGTATTCGCAGCCTCGACTTTGTCTTTTTATTCATTCCTGTGGAAGCTGCTTTCATGTCAGCGTTACAGGCGGATCAAAGCCTGTTTCAGGACGCCTATTCAAAGCACATTATTTTAGTCAGTCCGACCACGTTACTGGCAAGTTTACGTACCGTTGAAAATATCTGGCGGTATGAGAAACAAAACCAGAATGCCGAAGAGATCGCACGACAGGCTGGAGGACTGTACGACCAATTTGCCTTGTTAATCGAGGCATTTGAAGACGTTGGCAAACAAATTGATAAGGCCAGCCAGGCCTATACCCTGACCCACAAACGACTGGCCACGGGTCGTGGAAACCTGATGCGACGAGTGGAAAGCTTGAAGTTACTCGGCGCTAAAACCAAGAAGCAGCTTACTCTCGACAAGTCAGACGAACCTGTAACGTCAGATGAGGCAGATAACCTGACGACTGACAAAATTGACGCTGAGTAACGAGTAATCTGATGTTTCTGGATGTATTAAGTTTCACCGTTTCAGTGACGGCGCCTATCTTTTTGTGGCTTGTTGTGGGGGCTGTGCTCAGGTGGGTAGGGCTGTTGTCGGACCGTTGGATTCACCGGGGGTCTACCTTTGTATTCTATGTGAGCCTCCCTGTACTGATGTTTACAAGCACCATCAGGCAGCCCATTTCAGAAGCCGTTGAACCACTGCTGTTTATCGTCTGCTTAATGGTAACGGTGTGTATTTTACTGCTGTCACGCTGGTGGGCCGCTAAAGATCGATTGCCTCCTGAAGATGCCACGGTGCTACAACAAGGTGCGTTACGAGGTAATCTGGGCATTATCGGGATACTGCTTTGCATTAACGCCTATGGCAACAACGTGTTAGCGCAAGTCTCTTTGCTAATGGCCATGCTCACCATTGTCTACAACATCCTCAGTGTTTATATTTTTGTCGATGGCTTGAATGAAGGTCGTTTAAGCCTGAAACTGCTATTGAAAAGCTTACTTAAAAACCCGTTGATATTGGCGATTCTGGCTGCCTTGCCATTGGCTCTGGCCAGCGTCTCCATCGATTCATATTGGCTGCAGACCAGCGACCTTTTTGTAAAGTCCACACTGCCCATTGCGTTAATATGCATTGGCGGAACATTAAGTTATCGCAGTGTCAAAGATGATGTACTGCCGTTGCTTAAGACCGCCTTTCTGAAACTGATACTCATGCCCCTTATTGCCATCCTGCCACTGTTCTTTTTGGGTGAGCATGGTCAAAAATTGGGAGTTGTCTTTTTGTTGATGGCCAGCCCGACGGCAGCAGCCAGTTTTGTCATGGCCAAAGCTTATCGTGGCAATGCAACGCTGGCCGCAAATATTGTGGTCTTTACCACCATTGGTTCCTTGTTGACAATTAGTCTGGGTGTGTTCTTGCTCACTTTTTGGCAGCTTATGTAGATCGTGGCATTTAAAG
Organism: Pseudomaricurvus sp.; assembly: GCF_965662505.1. Taxonomy (NCBI): domain Bacteria; kingdom Pseudomonadati; phylum Pseudomonadota; class Gammaproteobacteria; order Cellvibrionales; family Cellvibrionaceae; genus Pseudomaricurvus; species Pseudomaricurvus sp. The sequence goes on from NZ_CBFIHX010000066.1 coordinate 20,062, forward strand.
TCAATCAAACGTTAAGCCAATTAACCTTTAAGCCAATCAACCGTTAAGCCACAGAAGCGCTAAACAAATTCGGAGTGTAAGAGTTATATGTCCACATTGATGATATTCACCATCGCTGCAGCTGTTATTGTGATCGCTCTTGCATCTGTTGCAATCC
>NZ_CBFIHX010000067.1:0-20027 GCF_965662505.1 Pseudomaricurvus sp.
CAGTTCGCGTAACAAAGTGACTTCCATTGCCGATTTTATCGGTTCGCGCTATGGCAAAAACCAGCGTTTGGCCGCTATTGTCACCTTGGTGTTGGTGGTGGGAACCCTGCCTTACATCGCGCTGCAGTTGCGCGCAGTAGGCATTGCCTGGTCGGCGATGCACTGGGGAACAGGCAGTACGACATCGTTTGATTCCTGGTCGAGCCTGATCGCCGCCATGGTGATGGCCTGGTTTGCCATCCTCTTTGGTACCCGTGTGATTGATGGTCCGGATCGTCATCGCGGATTGATTACTGCGGTGGCCGTCGAGTCGGTGGTCAAGGTGGTCGCGTTTGTGGTGGTGGCGATTCTCGCGGTGCGGGTCATGAGCGGTGACGGAATGCTCGAAAGTGGCCTGGAGCTTTATGACACGGCGGCCTCCCCCAATTTTCATCTGGGCCAACTGACTTCGCCTCTGTTCTTTACCGAAATACTGTTAGCTGGTATCGCAATTGTCTGTTTGCCTCGACAGTTTCACGTCATGGTGGTGGAGTATCATCACCGATCCGATTTGCGTTACACCCGCTGGTTGTTGCCGCTGTATCTGGGTATTTTTGCGGTGCTGGTTTGGCCGCTGGCGCAAGTCGGCGCACAATTGTTTTCCGGTTTAAGCGTTCATCCTGACAGCTACGTACTCACCTTGCCTCGTTGGGCGGGGGCAGAAATCACTCTGGTGGTGACGTTTATTGGTGCCCTGTCGGCGGCCACCGGGATGGTGGTGATGGCGACCATTGCCCTGTCGATCATGATTTCCAATGAGCTGATTGTGCCCACCTGGCTGCGTTCCAATTCGCGTCGGGGACAGACCGCCAGCGATCTGGGGCGTTCCCTGAGGTTGATCCGGCGCGGATCCATCATTGCCGTGTTAATGCTGGGGTGGGCACTGGAACGTTACATGAGTAACACCGAAGGGCTCGCGTCTATGGGGCTGATTTCTTTCGCGGCGACCGCGCAAGTCATGCCCGCGGTGTTGGGTGCGCTCTACTGGTCCAGAGGCCATGCCTACGGTGTTATCGCCGGTGTGTTGGTGGGCATGTCGCTGTGGCTGTATTGCCTGTTGTTGCCCGCGGTTTTACCGGCTGGCCACCCTTTGGTGGTCCATGGTTTGTTTCATGTGCCGTGGCTGACCCCCAACAATTTACTGGGGATGGGCTGGCTGGATCCTTTGAGCCATGGTGTCTTTTGGAGCTTGTTAGCCAATACGCTGGTATTTTTTCTGGTGTCCCGCCGCTCCACTTTTCGGTTGCTGGATGTGCGTCAGTCCGATGCGTTTACCCGTCTGCGCTGGAAGCTGCATCAACCGCAACTGGATATGGAGCCATCCGGCATTGAGGTGCGACAGCTGCAGGCGCTGATGGAGCCGTTGTTTGGCCCCGATCGCACGTTGGAAATGTGGCAGGAGTTTCAGCAGCGGGTGGGGCATCGATTACTACCCCATGATCAGACGCCGCGTTTTGCGGTCTCCATGATTGAAAGCGACCTGGCGGCGATTATCGGTGCAGTGTCAGCCCACAGGGCGATGCAGTTGTTGGTCAGTCAGCAGCCGTTGCAGTTGCAGGACTTTGTGTCGTTAGTGGGCGGCAGTTCGCGCCAGCTGCAGTTCAGTCAGACGCTGTTGCAGACCACGCTGGAAACCATCCCTCAAGGGATCAGTGTGGTGGATAAAGACCTGCGTTTGGTGGCCTGGAATGAGCAGTACCAGCGAATGTTCGACTACCCCAAGCGGTTGCTGTACGTGGGCTGCAACATCGAGAAAATTTATCACTACAACGCCATGCGCGGTTATCTGGATACCAGTGAGGGCGGTACGGAAGCGGCGGTGGAGCGGCGCTTGAATCAATTGCGTTCCGGTAATCCCCATCGGTTGGAGCGCGATCTGCCCGGCGATCGTGTGGTGGAAATTCGCGGCACGCCGTTGGCCAACGGCGGGTATGTGACCACTTATACCGATGTCAGCGATTACCACCACATGCTCGATCAGTTAGAGCTGGCTAAAGAGACGCTTGAGGATCGCGTTGAATCCCGCACCGCCGAACTGAGTGAGGCAAATGCGTCACTGCAGCGTGAAAATGATTTGCGGGCGCGAGTCGAACAGGAGCTCAAAGAGGTGCATGCCAGCAAGAGTCGGTTTCTGGCTGCCGCCAGTCACGACCTGTTGCAGCCCATCAATGCGGCGCGTCTGTTTGTGGCTTCTCTGCATGCCAAACTCAATGAGCTGAATTTGAAGCGTCCTCCTGACACGTCTTCGGTGGAGTCTCCGGTTTTGACCGGGCGTCATCATTCCTTGCGCAGCGATGTTGATCATCTGGACGATGCCTTGGCTCAGGCAGAGCAACTGATCAGTTCAATGCGGGAAATTTCCAGACTGGGTTCTGGCAAAGAGCGACCGAAGCGGGAAAACTTTTCCATCGACAGTCTGTTGCGACCACTGGCCGGAGAGGCCAGTGCTCTGGCAAACAAGCAGGGGCTGCAATTTCGCTGGGTGCCGTCTTCTGTGTGGGTGTTCAGTGATTCCCATTTGCTGCGGCGAGTGCTGCAGAATTTTATATCCAATGCGTTGCGTTATACCCGCTCGGGCAAGGTGCTGTTGGGGTGCCGCAGGCATAAAGACCGGTTGGTGGTTGAAGTTTGGGACACAGGGCCGGGCATTGCCGAGGCTGATCGCCAGCGGATCTTTGATGAGTTTGAGCGTTTGAATACTGCCAGTGCCGGTAATCAGGGCTTGGGGCTGGGGTTATCCATTGCCCAACGCATCTCGCAATTGCTGGGGCATGGTATTGAGATGGATTCGGTGCCGGGCAAGGGCTCGGTATTTCGCATTTCAGTCAACCTGGGTGAAGAGCAGGCGCAGGCGCGGGTGAAACCGGTGACCGATTCCCGCCTGTCGGGTTTGTCGGTGCTGTGTATCGATAACGAGGCGGTGATTCTGGCCGGTATGCAATCACTGCTGGAGCAGTGGGGGTGCGAGGTGATTGTGGCATCCGATTTACGCGAAGCGCTGAGTCTGTGGCCGAAAGCCACCGCGCCGGATCTGGTGCTGGCGGACTACCACCTGAATGAAGAAACGGGTCTGGATGTGTTGGAAGCGCTGCGATACCACTGGCAACAGCCGTTACCGGCCGTCGTGATCAGTGCTGATAACAGCGATGAAATGCGCGATCAGGTGCAGCAGGCGGGTTGTCTGTTTTTGGCCAAGCCGGTGCAGCCAGCCGCTCTGCGCACCTTGATGCGAAGAGCTTTGCGGCGACAAAAGGTGAGCGCGCAGGGCGCAGAAAGATAAATCCGTCAACCCTTCAAACGGACAGCTGTGATGCTTGCTTGCGGAACTCTTCCAGACTTTGAGTTGGGTGGACCGCAAGTTGACCAATGGCCACGGCAGCCTGAGTGCGGGAATGCACGCCCAGCTTCTTAAAGATTTCGGTCATGTGAGCCTTGATCGTGGCTTCGGTGACATTCAGTTCGTAGGCAATCTGCTTGTTAAGAAGCCCCTGGCTAACCATTGAGGCGACACGAAACTGCTGCGGGGTCAGGCTGGCGAGCGCTTCGGCAATGTTCAGTTCCTCTTCGCCGGCCGCCGACTGATCGGCCAATCCTTCGGGCAACCAAATCTGACCGCCCAGCACGGTTAATAGCGCTGCTCTCATCGTGTCTACAGGGGCGCTTTTGGGGAGGAAGCCACTGGCACCATGATCCATGGCGCGATGAATAATATCCGGTTCCTCGTGGGCAGAGACAATCATCACCGGTATCTGCGGGTAGTGAGCGGTCAGAAAAACCAGTGCGCTAAAGCCTTCTGCTCCAGGCATGTGCAGATCCAGCAGGATCAGATGAGCGTTCGGATTGGCTTCAACGCGCTGCTGCAGGCTGCTGAAATCTTCCGCTTCAATCAATTGTGGCTGATTGAGTTCATGTTGCAGCGTGTTGCTGAGGGCCGTGCGGAAAAGGGGATGATCGTCAGCAATGATGATGCAGGGGTTCGCTATCATGGAGCTTTACCTTCCCAATCGTGAATAGTCTTATCGTTTTTGTAATTATCGTTATCCGCCGGTTTCTGGCGGTGAATTCTCTGTGTTCTTTATTATCCGTTTTGCCTATGCAGTATAGCGCCGGGGAGGGTATCTGTCCCACCTCAATATGAGCACGAAATCAGAGGCAAAAAAAAGCACAGCCCCTTGGGGAGAAGCTGTGCCGGGAAATGACTGAGAAACGAGGGTGAAATCTGTAGATCAACCACAGAGATCAAATGTTCTGCCATGATCAATTTATACCGATTGTCGGTCACTCTTGCTATTAGACTTTGGTCTAGGGGCTGATTTTATGTGCCTGTTAAAGCCATCAACGCCCGACATCAGGGATGGAAATGACTCAATACGCTTAGACTTTAGTCGGTAATTCGACCAAAGGTTAATACCGCTTCTGTATATAAGAACGAATACTCTCTCTGGAACCTGTAACTCCAATAACAGACACCAATAAATCAGGAGAGGGCATTCATGAATAATAAGTTTAAGAAACACACCGTCGCCTGCGCTGTCAGCGTTTGTTTGCTGATGTCCGCAGCACCGGCTTTCTCGGCCGATGATGAGATGATGCGCCGCATGGAAATGCTGGAGCAGGAACTCCAAACCCTGAAAGCTCAGATGGCTCGTCAGGAAGACACCATTACCACCATTGCTGTAAAGCGTGAACCCGTCGATCAGGTGGTTGAACCGCTGGTCAAGGTGAACAAGGGCGGCAGCCTGACGTTCGGTGGTTATCTCAAAGCGGATTATCGCCATGTGAATGGCGACCTGGCCTATCAGGATTACTGGCGTGGTAATGATCCTGGTGAAGTGGATACCGAACACTCCGGATTCAACGTCAAGGAAACGCGGTTCAACATGAAGTACGCTCGCGGCGATGTGAGTGCTTTTATTGAGATGGATTTCTACGGTGGTGATGGTAACGAAATCGCCACCAACTCCACCAATCCCCGTCTGCGGCACGCCTTTGTTAAGTACAAAAACTGGCTGGTTGGTCAATACTGGACGACTTTCACGCCACTGGCAGCTTTCCCCGACAGTCTCGATTTTGCTGGCCCAATGATGGGTGAAGTGTTTGTGCGTCAACCGCAAATCCGTTTCAGTGCAGGAGGTTTCAATATCGCGCTGGAAAATCCTGAAACCTGGGGTGATGGCGACATCGGTACCAACTCGGCCGGTGGTGGCGGTACCGGTATTGATCCCGACGAGAAATATCCGGATCTGGTGGCCACCTATCGCTTTGCCGGTGACTGGGGTGAAGTTCAGGTTGGTGCTCTGGCGCGGCGTCTGGATTCGGGCGGCGTTGATGAGACCGCGCTGGCGGCCAATATCGGCGGTAAGTTTAATTTCGGTCGCAACGATTTGCGCTTCCAAGTTAATGCCGGTGAATCCGGTCGATACATTGGCGGTGGCATGATTCCCGATCTGGTGATTGACCCGGATACTGGTGATATCGAAGTTGAAGAAACCGTTGCCTACATGATGTCCTACCGGCAGATCTGGAGCGATACTTGGCGCAGCAGCATTTTCTATGGAGCTTCCGAAAGTGATGTTATTGACATCAACCGCAGTCACTGGGGCGTCAATTTAATTCACCAGTTGACACCTGATCTGTCCGTCGGTTTAGAGGTAGGTAACTTTGCGGTTGATGACAAATACAAAGCCGATGGTGTAACAGAAGGCAGTGATGCGGATTCCGATTACGTGCAAATGTCCTGGAAGTATGCGCTGTAAGGTTTGTTTCCTCTGCAAAGCTGGACCAAGGTCGAATGGTGTCCGAGGTCTGGCCAGAGTAAAACTGTATTCCTATCCCAAACGACAAGACGAAAATAATTAATAACAGGAGAGACAACAATGGCTTTCAAATCTGAAGAAGATGCAAAAGCATATTGGAAAGAAAATCTAGGTCTGATGTGGAAACTGATGGTCGTGTGGTTCGTGGTGTCCTTCGGTTGCGGCATTTTACTGGTAGACGTCCTCAACAATATTCAGCTGGGTGGGTATAAGTTGGGCTTCTGGTTTGCCCAGCAAGGTGCGATTTATACCTTTGTGATTTTGATCTTTTACTACGCCCGCAAGATGGGGCAGTTGGATCGTAAATACGGCGTCCACGACGAATAGGAGCAGGCATCATGGATTTAAGAACATTAACCTACATTGTGGTCGGCCTGACGTTTGCGCTTTATATGGGCATTGCGGTCTGGGCGCGAGCGGGATCGACCAAAGAGTTCTACGTGGCGGGCGGCGGGATCAACCCGGTTGCCAACGGCATGGCAACTGCGGCTGACTGGATGTCGGCGGCTTCATTTATCTCTATGGCCGGTATGATTGCCTTTATGGGGTACGGCGGTTCGGTCTTCCTGATGGGATGGACCGGTGGCTTTGTGGTGTTGGCCATGTTGCTGGCGCCCTACCTGCGCAAGTACGGCAAGTTTACCGTGCCGGAGTTTATCGGCGATCGTTTTTATTCGCGTACCGCGAGGATCGTAGCGGTCATTTGTCTGATCATTTGTTCGGTGACCTACGTTATCGGTCAGATGAAAGGCATTGGTGTGGCTTTCTCCCGTTTCCTGGAAGTGAGTTACGAGCTGGGTCTGCTGATCGGTATGTGTATCGTTTTCTTCTACGCCGTTCTCGGTGGTATGAAGGGGATTACCTATACTCAGATCGCCCAGTACTGCGTGCTGATTCTGGCTTATACCATTCCGGCGATTTTTATCTCCCTCAACCTGACCGGTAATCCTCTGCCGCAATTGGGCTTGGGTAGCACCTTGTCGGGGACGGATGTGTATCTGCTGGATCGGCTGGATCAGGTGGTGACGGAATTGGGCTTTGCCGAATACACGACACAGGTGCGGCTCAGTACCACCAACATGTTTGCCTACACCCTGTCGCTGATGATTGGTACCGCCGGTCTGCCCCACGTGATTATTCGTTTCTTCACTGTGCCTAAAGTGAAAGATGCGCGTTCTTCTGCAGGTTGGGCATTGGTGTTTATCGCCATTCTGTATACCACTGCTCCTGCGGTAGCGGGTATGGCTCGTCTGAACCTGATCAACACCATTGAGCCTGCCTCCGGTCAAAACCTGGAATATGAATCGCGTCCACAGTGGTTCAAAAACTGGGAAAAAACCGGTCTTCTGCAATTTGAAGATAAAAATGGCGATGGCCTGGTTCAGTACAATGCCAATCCAGAAACCAACGAAATGGTGAAAGTGGATAACGACATCATGGTGTTGGCGAATCCGGAAATTGCACGTCTGCCTAACTGGGTGATTGCACTGGTGGCAGCCGGTGGCTTGGCGGCAGCCTTGTCGACGGCGGCCGGCTTGTTACTGGCGATATCCTCGGCGATTTCTCACGATTTGTTGAAAGGTGTGTTTACGCCGCAGATCAACGAGAAGCAGGAGTTGCTCGCCAGTCGGATAGCCATGGCCCTCGCCATTATTGGCGCGGGCTACCTCGGCTACAATCCGCCTGACTTTGCCGCAGGAACGGTGGCGCTGGCCTTTGGCTTGGCGGCCTCGTCCATCTTCCCGGCACTGATGATGGGTATCTTCAGCAAGACCATCAACAAGGAAGGCGCCATTGCAGGCATGATCGCCGGTATTACCGTGACACTGCTGTACGTGTTCCAACACAAAGGCATCATGTTTGTGGCGGATACCGCATTCCTCGGGGATATGAGTGCAAACTGGTTCCTGGGTATTGAGCCTAACGCCTTTGGCGCAGTGGGTGCTGTGGTCAACTTTGCGGTTGCCTTTGCAGTGTCCCGTGTCACTAAGGCACCACCACAAGAAGTGCAAGAGCTGGTGGAACATATCCGTGTACCTACCGGTGTGGTGGAAGCGCACGACCATTGATGATGACTAAAGCGGTTATGCAAAACCGTAAAGCACAATCTTCGTAAAACCCTCCTGGCCCCTTAATGGGGCCTTTTTTTGGCAGCCCAGTGGTCGTCAGTTGTCAAATGAAGGAAGATGGGCCTTACTGTGAGTCATAAGAATGATGATAAAAATCCTAACCATTGGACGTTTTCATGGGAATATTTAAAAACAAACACTTTGTGATCGCCATGTTGGTAGCGCCGGTTCTGGCGCTGATCAGTTACTTTGCGGTGGATGCCATCGTCAGTGAAAAACCACACGCTGCCCAACCGGGCGAGCGTTACTCACTGGTGGAGAAACCCAACTGCCGTTACAGCAGTGGTCAGTGCGGTTTGAAAAATGGAGACTTCGAACTGACGCTGACGACTGAATGGCGCGATGCAGATCGTGTACTGCTGATGATGAAATCGGCTTTTCCTCTGGATGGCGCACTGGTGGCGCTGGTGGAGCCGGAAACTGCCAGTGGCGGCGAGCAGCCGTTGGAAATGACTTCCGAAGGCGGTGAAGGATTGCGTTGGTCGCTGGAACTTCCCCGACCGGATCCTGAAATGGATCGCTTGCGGGTTGTGGTGTCAGCCAACCAGGCACTTTATTACGGCGATGCGGCGATGAAGTTTACGCTGTACAAAACCACGTTCGACGAAGATTTTCGTCAGGAGTAGTGCACCGTTGTGTGTGCAGGTTCTTGTGGGCACGCATTGTCATGAGTGCATCCTGGATTTGCGCGCTAGCAGGTAACGGAGTGATGAAAAACGTGAGGTAACAGGTTATGACTGAATCGTCGGTTGCTGTTCCGGAGCAGAGCTCGGTACTGAGTCCGGTGTTGAGTCCGGTGTTGAGTCCAGAGTTGCGCAACATTCGTGAATTCTTGGCAGAGTGCATTCCTTTCGATCAATTGAGTTCCAACGAACTGGATCGAGCCGCGGCCTTGATGGAGATTGGTTACTATCGCCAGGGGCATGTGTTCCAGCCTCAGGACGACGGCGGTGGTTTGCGCATTATGCGCAGTGGTGCGGCTGAGTTACGAGCGGACAATGGCCGGTTGATGGATCGCTTTGGTGAGGGTGTCAGCTTTAACCTGCTGGGTCTCAGTCAGGAAGAGTCGGGCATCAGTGCCACGGTGATTGAAGACTCGCTGGTGTATCTATTGCCTGAAACGGAATACCAAAAGATACGTCAGCAGCATCGCGACTTTGATCGCTTTTTTAGCAGTCAGCGCAGTCGACGGGTACGACGTGCGGCTCGTCACGAACCCAGTCCAAACGAAATGATGCGCAGTGTCAGCGATCTGATGAGTAGGACCCTGCTCACAGTCTCACCCCAGGACACCATTCAATCCGCCGCCCAAATTATGACTGAGGGTCGGGTGTCGTCGGTGATGGTGATGCAGGGTGAGCAGTTGCTGGGGATTGTTACCGATCGCGACTTGCGTTCAAGAGCCGTGGCCGTAGGGCTGGATCTGCAGTTACCCGTAGAGCAGATCATGACCCGTGAACCGGAATTCATTGAAGCCGATTCGACTCTATTCGATGCCACCCTGTTTATGACCCAGAAAGGCTACCACCACATTCCGGTGCTGGAGCAGGGGGTGGTGAAGGGGATTATTACGGCGTCCGATCTGATGCTGGCGCGGCAGGACGACCCGGTGTATCTGGTTCAGCACATTGGTCGGCAAAGCTCGGTGGCCGAGTTGAAAGACATTGTGACTCAGATGCCCAATCTGTTGGTGCAGTGGGTTAAATCGGGTATCAAATCCGCTCAGGTTGGCCACGTTCTGACAGCCATCAGCGACGCGGTCACTGTGCGTTTGATTGAATTGGCGGAAGAAGAGCTGGGCCCGCCGCCGGTGCCATACTGCTGGTTGGGTTTTGGCTCGCAGGGGCGCGGTGAGCAGTTGCTCGGTGCAGATCAGGATAACGGTTTGCTCATTGACGACTCCGCATCAGCAGAGGATGCGGCGTGGTTTAAGGCGCTGGCTCATCGTGTCAGCGACGGCCTCGATACCTGTGGTTACGTCTACTGTCCGGGCAAGGTGATGGCGACCACGGATGAATGGCGGCAAAGCCTGCAAGGCTGGCAGGCCACCGTCGATCGCTGGACCCGGACACCCACGGCCGATGCGGTGATGCGGGTCAGTATTTTTTTTGATCTGCGGGCAGTGCACGGCGATGCCTCGCTGTGTCAACGCTTGCAGCAGCACATGCTGAAACAGGCGGGCACCAATACCATCTTTCTCGCGGCACTGGCGGAGAATGTGCTGGATACACCACCGCCGCTGGGCATCTTCCGTCGCTTTGTGGTGGAACACAATGGCGAGCACCGCGATGAGCTCAATCTCAAAAAACGGGCGGTAATACCCATTGTGGATATTGTTCGCATCCACGCGCTGGCCAATGGCGTAACCGCTGTGAATACCCACGAGCGACTGAATGCGTTGGCGAAAGCTAAAGCCTTGACCATCAACGACAGCCGCAACCTGCAGGATGCGCTGGGGGTGATTATGCAGACCCGGGTTGAAGCTCAGGTGCAGCATTTACTGACCGCTCGAAAGCCCAGTAATTACCTTAATCCCGATGAGTTGCCAAAGCTCGTGCGAAAACAGCTTCGGGATGCGTTTGCGATTGTGGTCGACGCCCAGCAGGCGGTAAAAATCAGATACCGTCCGGGTTTGTAAGTGAAAGGCCTGGTGGCGGAGGGAGACCGTGTGAGAGATAAACGCTTATGAGTTGGGGGTTTCCCGGGTTGCGGTTGCAGCGACAACTTTACCGTTTGCGTCAGCGAAGCCTGTCGGCAGCCCAGAAGCGCGAGTTTTTGGCGCTCTCTCATTGCTGGCAACACATGCAGTGTCGGGGTGGTGATGGCTGGCGCGAGGTGGAGTTTCTGGTGGTGGATACCGAAACCTCATCACTGAATGCCGCTACAGGGGAGTTGGTCAGCGCGGGTTGGGTGGTGATTCGCGGCGGACGCGTGGTGTTGTCAACGGCCGAGCACTGGTTGATGAAGCCACGCAATAGCGTCGGCGAGAGTGCCACCATACATTCTCTGCGTGATTGTGAGTTGTCTGAAGGGTTGGGCGAAGACGATTTGATGAGTCGATTTTTACAGGCGGCCAGTGGACGGGTTTTGGTGTTTCATCATGCGCCACTGGATCTGGCCTTTCTGAATCGGATCAGTCGCCGGCTCTACGGCGCGCCCCTGCTGATGCCTGTGGTGGATACCTTGCAGGTCGAGAGCCGCAGTCTGGAACGACGAAATCAGCCGGTGATGAATAATATGCTGCGGCTGGCCAGCTGTTGCGCCCGTTACAATCTGCCGCCGGCCAGGGCCCATAACGCACTGACGGATGCATTGGCAACGGCGGAATTACTGCTGGCGCAGGTGGGTTACAAAGGCGGGAGTGTAAAACTGAGAGAGCTGCTCTGACAGATTGCTCTCTCGTACAGATCAGCAGTCTTCGGAAATTGCCTGATTGGCCATATCCATTTGCTTCTGGATTTCTGCCGGGGTCAGGTAGCGATACTCGTCACCTTCCTTGATGCGGATGCGGGCGTTTTCTTGCAGGGTCTTTTTGTTCTTCTGCGCGGCGGCGCAACGCTCAGGATCTTTCTGATAGGCTTCGGCGGCCGCAGCTTTGCTGTCAGTCTCTTCATTCTCGCCATTATTCTTGTTCTGACCCGAGGCGGCTTCAGGGTCGCCTTTGATATTGGAGGCGTGGACTTTCACCGATTTGTGCGTTTTGGAGGGCTGGGAAGAGTAGTGAATGACACCGTCTTCATCTTTCCATTTGTAAAATTCTTTGGCGAGCGCCTGGCCACTCAGGCACACCAGTGCGAAGCCCAGGCCGATTAACGTCAGAAAGCGGTGTCGTAAAACCATGATTATGTGATCCTTCAGCGTTCGTATTCAGTGGCCATTATTGCTGTTATTGGTGCCATTCACCAGTGCCGACATCGCCGGATTCTCAGTATTGCCGAGTAATCCCCGAAATTATTGAAGTTTTCTTCAGGAATCCTCGTCAAAACCGGCCGTCGCCCTTGACTTTACTGATCAAGTTGCCAGAATTGCGGGTTCGCTAGATGGCGTGTAGATCATAACCGTAACCTCGGTCTTAGCTCAGAGTTTTTCCCGAATTCTGGCATCTACTTTCCGGTGAGCCAACCGCTTGCCGAACCATCCCAGTTGCGTAGGTACGTCCATCCGACGTCGCCTACCCGATTCACTGCAGCGCCAACAGGGGCGGTCGAGTCGGGGAAGCTTCAGTCATCACTGTTTTATTTATGGATCGTTATAGAGTGCTGTGTTCAGTGTGAAGCTGGCCAGCAAAAGGGTATGGGAGCTCACAAGGTTTCCGCGGCCTACTCTGTAAGGGTTAACTATTGGTTTTTTGAAAGGGGAAAACAGGTGGAAATGCTCTCTGGCGGCGATATGCTAATTCGCTCCCTGCAAGAAGAAGGCGTCGACATCGTCTTCGGCTACCCAGGTGGGGCAGCCTTGCACATCTACGACGCAATTTTCAAACAAGATAAAGTTAAACACATCCTGGTGCGCCACGAGCAGTCCGCGACTCACGCGGCTGACGGTTACACCCGTGCGACCGGCCGTGTCGGTACCGTGCTGGTGACTTCCGGCCCGGGTGCGACCAATGCCATTACCGGTATTGCGACGGCTTATATGGATTCTATTCCTATGGTCGTGATCTCCGGTCAGGTCGCTACCGACAAGATCGGTGAAGATGCGTTCCAGGAAACGGATATGGTGGGTGTCTCCCGTCCTATCGTAAAACACAGCTTTATGGTCAAGCACGCTTCTGAGATCCCCGAGATCATCAAGAAGGCGTACCACATTGCGGCTACCGGTCGTCCGGGTCCCGTCGTTGTCGACGTGCCCAAGAACACCGTAGATCCGATGGAATCCTTCCCGTTTGAGTATCCCAAGAAGCTGAAAATGCGCTCTTATACTCCGGCGGCCAAGGGGCACAGCGGTCAGATTAAGAAAGCCGTTGGCATGCTGTTGAAAGCCAAGCGTCCCATGATCTACTCCGGTGGCGGTGTGGTTCAGGGTGAGGCCAGCAAGCTGCTGACCGAGCTGGCGCAAAAGCTGGGCTATCCAGTGACCAATACCCTGATGGGTTTGGGGGCTTATCCGGGTAACGACAAGCAGTTTGTGGGCATGCTGGGCATGCACGGTACCTTTGAAGCCAACACGGCTATGCATCACTGCGACCTGATTCTGGCGGTGGGCGCGCGTTTTGACGATCGCGTGACCAACACCACCAGCAAGTTCTGTCCAAACGCCAAGATCATTCACATCGACATTGATCCAGCGTCGATTGCGAAAACCATCACCGCGGATGTGCCGATTGTCGGTTCCGTGGACAGTGTGTTGACGGAAATGCTGGATCTGCTGAAAGAGTCCAAAGAGAAGCCGGACGAAGCTGCGCTGTCGGACTGGTGGGAACAGATCAATGAGTGGCGTGAGCGTCACGGTATCTACACTCAGCCGCGCTACAACACCAGTGGTGACATGATCATGCCGCAAGACGTGATCAAGACTCTGTACGAAGTCACCAATGGCGATGCCATCGTGTCGTCTGACGTGGGGCAGCACCAGATGTTTGCGGCGCAGTACTACCCGTTCAAGAGCCCGCGCCAGTGGATCAACTCCGGCGGTCTGGGCACCATGGGCTTTGGTTTGCCTGCGGCTATGGGCGCGGCCTTTGCGTTCCGTGACAAAGACATCGTCTGTGTCACCGGCGAAGGTTCGATCCAGATGTGTATCCAGGAGTTGTCGACCCTGACCCAGTACGGTCTACCGGTGAAAATCATCTGCCTGAACAACCAGGCTCTGGGTATGGTGAAGCAGTGGCAAGACATGGTCTACGACAGCCGCTACTCCGAGATTCACTACGAAGATTCTCTGCCGGACTTCGTCAAGCTGATGGAAGCCTATGGCCACGTCGGTATGCGCGTGAACAAAAAAGAAGATCTGCGCGCGAAAATGGAAGAGTGTTTCGCGATGAAGGATCGTGTGGTGTTTATGGACATCTACGTGGATCCTTCGGAGCACGTGTATCCTATGCTGGTCGCCCCGGGCGGTTCCATGCGTGATATGTGGTTAAGCAAAACGGAGCGTACTTAAGATGAGACGTATTATTTCTGTACTCATGGAAAATGAGCCAGGCGCCTTGTCGAGAGTGGTTGGTTTGTTTTCCCAGCGCGGTTACAACATTGAAACTCTGACTGTGGCGCCCACCGAAGACGACACCTTGTCTCGTCTGGCCGTGACCACCGTTGGCGACGATCACAAGATCGAGCAGATTACCAAAAACCTCAACAAGCTGATTGATGTGGTGAAACTGGTGGATCTGACCGAGGGTCAGCACATCGAGCGCGAGCTGATGTTGATCAAGGTGAAAGCCTCCGGTGCCCAGCGAGCTGAGATCAAGCGCTGCGTGGATATCTTCCGTGGTCAGATCATTGATGTGACCAGCACGGTGTATACCATTCAGATCACCGGTGCCAGTGACAAACTGGACGCGTTTGTTCAGTCGGTCGGCGATGCGGCGATTCTGGAAGTGGTGCGCTCTGGCGTATCCGGTATTTCCCGCGGTGAGAAAGTGTTGAGCCTCTGATTTGTGTTGCGAGTCTCAGTCAAAAAGCCCGACCTCGTGTCGGGCTTTTTTGTTTATGATGAGGCTGTATTTCTAATCCTTTTTTTAGTTATTAGTCGTTGGTTGATGCGATGAGCTACCCATCCTGGTTTGCCGAACTGGATCAGTTGCTGGTAAAGAACCGCTGCTGGTGGCAGTTCCGGCCATTTCATCAGCGCGCGATGCCGTGGTCTGGCTCTCATCCGCAGCTGGCGGAGGATCTGCAGGCTCTTGATGACGATGACGTGGCGGCTCTCGATGGCAGCCCGCAAGCTTTGGCCACTTGGTTGAAACCCTGGTTGCCCGAGGGCGATCAATTGCTGGCGTTGTGTCAGTTGCCGCACGCCCTTCAGCGGGAGCTGGACATCCCATCGCGCCTGAATGTGTCGGTGCCCGGTCGCAAGTGGCAGCAGGCCTGTCGTTTTGTGGCTGCCCGGCCGGCATCGTCCAAACCACTGTTGGAATGGTGTGCTGGCAAGGGGCATTTGGGGCGCTTGTTGGCGTCGGTGGATGCCTGTCCGGTGACCAGTTTTGAGTGGCAGCAGTCCCTGTGCGACGCCGGTTCGTCGCTGTCGGGAAAGCTGGGTCTCCCGCAGCGTTTTGTCTGTGGCGATGCCTTTGATTCCGCAGCCGGTCAGTGGCTGTCTGACGATGGGCAGGCGGTGGCGCTGCACGCGTGCGGTGATTTGCACGTGACGTTGATGCGTCACTGGGTGAATCGTCCGGTAGACAGTCTGACCATCTCGCCCTGTTGCTATCATCTGATTCAAGGCGAGGCGTATCAGCCGTTGTCCACGCTGGCCCAAACTTCGCAATTGCAGCTCGATCGCGCAGACCTAAGCTTGCCGTTGCAGGAGACGGTGACAGCCGGAAAGGGGGATCGGCGCCGGCGGGAGCAGGAGTTGTTGTGGCGTTTGTCGTTCGATGAGTGGCAGCGACAGGTGCGGGGTGTGGATGAGTATTTACCGGTTCCTGCCTTGCCCCGAAGTTACCTCCGTGGTTGCTTTATCGATTTCTGTCGGGCTGTGGCAGAGCATCACAAGCTGGATTGGCCGGACGGCGGAAACGCGGAGGATTGGCTGGAGCGAGGTAGGCTGAGACTGCAACAGGTGCAGCGGATGGAGTTAGTGGCCCATCTCTTCCGGCGGCCGCTGGAGGTCTGGCTGGCTTTGGATCGGGTGTTATTTCTGGAGTCGAGTGGTGCCACGGTTACTTTGCAGACCTTTTGCGAGCGCTCTTTAACGCCGCGTAATATTCTGATTCACGCCGGGCGCTGAGCACTCTTGAACATTCTTGAGGATTTTTGAGCATTCTTCAGGGGATGTCTTCACCTGAGCTGTTTGGGTTGCGGATTGCCTGCAAATTCAGGTGGATACGGGTGAGGGTCTGGCTCAGCTGGTTTTGCTCTTCCTCGCTGATGCCTTCCATACACTGCACTTTGAGCTCAGTGACGGTCTGCTCAATCAGTGGCAGCAGGGGTTCGCTTTTCACGGTAATAAACACCCGGTTGACCCGGCGATCTCTGGGGTCCGGGCGTCGCTCTACCAGGCCTGCAGCTTCCAGCTTGTCGATCAAGGTTCCCGCCGGAGCTTTTTCGATCAGCAATCTCTCGGCCAGCTCCGATTGCGTGAGTCCATCCTGAGTACGCAGGTGAGTGAGAACACGCCATTGAGAGCGGCTCAGATTGATGCCATCAGCTTTTAACTGGCGGTAGAGCGTGGTGCTGAACATCCGGTGGATGTCGGCCATCAAGGTGGTAAAGGGGATGTGTGGTGTGTCGTTCATAAGTGACCGGTAGGTGAAAGGTAGTCAGTGCGGGTTATCTTACGGTCTTGCTGGAGAGCTGTATAGCAGAGGCAGAGCTGCACAGCAGGGAACCTCAAGGCCGGTATAAGGGGCTTGGGTTGCTCCCAAAAAATCATCCGTGTGCCTGATGGACGATATCCGGTAAAATCCCTTCTTTTTTGGCCTTCGGCCCCCTTCACTGAATAACGGGAGACAGTGTGACCTCTTCAGCAGCTTCTTTTGAACGACGCACAGTGGCTTCGCTCGCCAGCCTGTACGCCTTCCGAATGATGGGGCTGTTTATGGTGTTGCCGGTGCTGTCTCTGTATGGCGCCGATTACGCGGGCAGCACACCGCTGTTACTGGGGCTGGCGCTGGGCGGTTACGGATTTACGCAGGCGATGTTGCAGATTCCGTTCGGTATGTTATCCGACCGGATTGGGCGCAAGCCGGTGATTGCCATGGGGTTGATCATTTTTGCCATAGGTTCGGCCGTGGCGGCAACGGCGGACTCAGTGTACGGATTGATTGTGGGGCGTTGTCTGCAGGGCGGTGGTGCCATTGCCAGTGCGATTATGGCCATGGTGGCGGATCTCACCAGTGATGAAAGTCGCACCAAGGCCATGGCCAGTATTGGCGCATCCATTGGTTTGTCTTTTTCGGTTGCTCTGGTGGTAGGGCCCGTGCTCGCCGGCTGGGGTGGTTTGTCTCTGATGTTCTGGTTCACTGTCGGGTTGGCGGCTATGGGACTGTGGGTCCTGATGAGCTGGGTGCCGACACCGGCTGTCAGTGGCGTGCGACACAGAGATGCCGGTGCGGTGCCGGCGCTGCTAAAATCCACCCTTAAAAATCGCGAACTGATCCGGTTGAATCTGGGTATTTTCACGCTGCACTTTGTCTTGATGGCCGCCTTCCTGGTCATGCCGTCGATTCTCGAAAGCCAGCTGGCCTTCCCGAGAGAGCAGCACTGGATGGTGTACCTACCGCTGTTGTTGCTGGCGTTTGTGGCCATGGTGCCGTTTATTATCGTGGCGGAGAAGCGTCGCAAAGTGAAACCTGTGTTTCTGGCAGCAGTTATATTGCTGGGCGCCATGATGGGTGTCATGGCGATCGAGCAGCATCAGCGAATTGGCTTTTTGGTGGGGCTGTTTTTCTTCTTTATGGCGTTTAATCTGCTGGAGGCAACACTACCATCCCTCATGAGCAAGCTGGCTCCGCCGGGAGCAAAGGGGACGGCCTCAGGGATTTACGCTACCTGTCAGTTTTTGGGGGCATTTGCCGGTGGTCTCGTCGGTGGGTGGGTCTTGCAGGAACATGGCGCTGCGGTGGTGTTTGAGGTCTGCGGGCTGATGGTTTTGCTGTGGTTGCTGGCGGCCGTGACAATGCGCTCTCCGCGGCATTTGTCCGGTGTTCAAGTGCCCTTGAAGCAAGCTCAGTTTGCCTCTGCCGGTCAGCAGTTGGCTGCTCTGCCGGGGGTGGTGGAAGTGGTATTGATCGTAGTGGAGAGTACCGCTTACCTGAAGGTTGATCCGGAGGTTTTTCAGCGGGACAGTCTTGCTGATATTCGCAGGGCCTGTTAACACCATTCGATGGCCTTCAGCAGTGCTCATCGAATGAGTGTTAACAGGCCTTGGGGACACCGCTCATGCTTTTTTCGGGGCTGGTTGTTCCGCCTGAGCTGGTGTAAGCTCAAGCCTTTGCCCCGCCTCCCCAAAATTGGTTATCCTGCGATGAATGCCTCTTCAGTATTAGGGTTCTGATGCTGATCCTGGAGGGTATGGGGCGTGGCACTGTTGCCGAAAGGTGGCTTCAGTTTTTATGATCACAAGTATTTACGATTACAAGTATTTACGATCAACAGTATTTAGACCGGCTCGCACCATGGAGCCGATGCAAAAGATTTTAGGAGAATATGGTTATGGCTCGTGGCGTCAACAAAGTCATCCTGGTTGGAAACATCGGCCAGGATCCGGAAATGAAATACATGCCCAGTGGCAACGCCGTGACCAATATCAGTGTCGCAACGTCGGAGCAGTGGAAAGACAAGCAGACTGGCCAGCCGCAAGAGCGTACCGAGTGGCACCGCGTGGTCTTTTTCAATCGTCTGGCTGAGATTGCCGGTGAGTATCTGCGCAAAGGCTCCAAAGTATACATCGAAGGTTCTCTGCGTACCCGCAAGTGGCAGGGGCAGGATGGTCAGGATCGTTACACCACCGAAATTGTCGCCAGCGAAATGCAAATGCTCGACAGCCGTGGTGACTCATCCGGTATGAACCAAGGCGGTTACGACAACTACGCTCAGGCTGCACCGCAGCAGTCGTACCAGCAGCCAGCTGCTCAGCAGGGCGGTATGGCGCCGCAGCATGGCGGTTCTCCGCAACAGGGTATGCCACCACAAGGTCAGGCTCCTCAGGGGCAGTCACCACAAGGACAGCCACCACAAGGGCAGCCAATGCAGCAGCCTCGCCAAGCACCGCCGCAACCTCGTCAGGCACCGCCTGCCCCACAACAACAGCCACCGCAGCCAGCGGCCGGTTTTGACAATTTTGATGACGACATCCCATTCTAGAGTTAGCCTTAGGCAGCTTGTTTAGGATATATCTGGAGGCTGTTCTGCGGCGATAGAGCAGCCTGACATGTGGTAACCCCAATAGGATTTTCCGGTTTTAGTGGCCAATAAAGTTCTCATCACCGATGCGTTTACCCCTGTGGGGCGCGCCATCTACAGCGTTTTTCAGAGCAGTGCCTACGCGGTTTTGGCGCCGCCTGCAGGCAGTCTGCCGTGGGAAAATGCCGATGCTGTTGAGCGCTACCTGCTCGATCATCACGTCGATATCATCATCAATACTGCGGGCTGGTATGAAAACCCGGATCTGAGTCAGCAGCTGACGCTGGTGAATGCCGCGGAATCGCTGGCGAAGGTGTCACAGGCGCTGGATTGTGTCGTGATCCATCTCTCGAGTTATCGTGTCTTCGGCGGTGAGAACAAGTCGGCTTACGATGAGGAAGATCAGCCTCACCCGATCAGTCCTGTCGGCAGGGCATTTCTAAAAGCCGAAAGAGCGTTTGAAGGCAATCAGCGGTGTATCTGTCTGCGACTCAGCTGGGTGCTCGATATTCTGGGTGAGTCGGTGTTTGTCCGCTTGCTGCGGGCGCTGACCACCGAAGGCCCGGTTTTGGAGGTGACTCATCAGCGGCGGGGTGCACCGCTCAGTTCTCGGGAAGTCGGTCGGGTCATACTGGCGATTACACATCAGGTTTTCTGTGGTGCAGAAAACTGGGGTGTGTTCCACCTCGCGTCCGGAGATCCTTGTTCTTCCGCAGAGTTCGCGGAAGTTGTCGCTGATATTCTGGAAAAAGAACAGCAGTTAAAGCGCGAATGGCAGGTGGAAGCTTTGTCGGACGAAGCGCTGGAAGCTCAGGGTGAGCCGGACAGCGCGGCTCTGACCGTGCGCCGCTGCCGGGATAATTTCGGTTATCAGGTGCGCAGCTGGCGACAGGGTTTGACTGGCCTGGTGCGAGCCTGGCTGGTGCAGCAGAGGCTGTTGCCCGAGAAGGCCATGCCCCGTCACGATGTCAGCGAAAGTCATTAGGCTCCAGCCCTTAGTAAGCCCAACTCCTGGCTCGCGAGCCTTCCCAGTCTAT
>NZ_CBFIHX010000068.1:0-19989 GCF_965662505.1 Pseudomaricurvus sp.
CTCTCCGTAGTGAGTTCATCTACTGAAGCGCGATCGTGTACTGTAGTGTTAACCACCCGCCTCACAATGACTGACAGCTGATTGCACTAACGTAAAGCATATGAGCCACAGTGATCAATCAACCATCAATGTTGGTATATGCTTTACGCCGGCGGTTAAAATCTGAATTCTTAACCGCAAATGTGAAGAACGGCCAGGTAGATATCGAACCGTTTTATGTTACGAAGTCACGGGCAATAGTTTACGCAAGATATCGTGGCACTCTTCTGTTTGCATGTATTTCGGCACGGGGTAGGTGTAGTTACCCTCGTGCATAGCCGCATCAGCAATCGCGGGAATATCATGCTCTTTAAGGGCTTCCAGAGTTTTAGGAATCCCCATGGCTTCATTCATCGCCCAAATTTTATCGATAAACTTTTGCGCGAGCGTCCAGTCATTCTCGCTGGCGTCTCCCAAGCCACAGGCAACGGCCAAGGTCGCCAGACGACCCGACACACGATCTTTTGAGAATTCCAGAATGTGAGGTAAGACCAAGGCATTCGCAAAACCATGTGGCGTGTGATATTTGGCTCCAAACTGATGGGCAATTGCGTGAACATATCCCACAAACGCTTTGGTAAACGCCAACCCTGCATAGAACGATGCCAGAGACATGGCTTCACGAGCCTCAAGATTACTGCCATCTTCATACGCGGTTTCCAAATTGCCCAAAATCATTTGCGTTGCTGATACCGCATAGGCATCAGTTTCTTTGGTCGCAAAATTAGAAAGATAGGCTTCGACAGCATGAGTCAGAGCATCCATGCCGGTTGCGGCTGTCACACCAGGAGGCAGGCCCACCATAATTGCGGGGTCAAGAGCAGCAGCCATAGGCACCAGTTTAGGATCGAGCACCAGCTTTTTATCACCGGCTTCGGGGTCGGAAATAACCGCCGCAACAGTAACTTCTGAGCCCGTACCCGCTGTTGTCGGAATGGCGAAGAGTGGCAATGCAGGTAATTTCGCAATAAACCGACCTTCTAGCTGGCGTGGGGTTTTATGATTACTGGCCGCCAGTGCAATTACCTTGGCAGCATCAATGGAGGATCCGCCTCCCACCGCCAACACGCTGTCACAGCTGTTCTGTTTTAGGTGTTCCAGCCCTGCTTCAACAACTGAAAAAGATGGATCAGGTTCCACCCCATCAAAAACAACAACCTCAATGCCTTTCTCTTGCAAAGCATTAGCAATGGGTTCGATAACCCCCAGCTTGACCAATACAGCATCCGTTACAATCAGAACTTTCTTTAATCCCAGATGGCCTATGGTGCCCGCCAACTTTAAAGACGCGCCCTCACCGGTTAATACAGTCGGTTTGGCATCTGGTACGAACTTCATCACGCACTTTGTTACCAGCATGGTGAACTTATACAACAGGACTTGCAGGGGAAAGGGCATTAACAGCCTCCATAAAGATATCAGTTATTATATGAGTTATTTTTTCAATCCATTCTACCCACTTTCGCCATCAAGAATAGGTCAATTCAGGACTGGCGTCATGTAAGATTTTTCTTTTTTGCACATAATTCTCATTCCAAAAGCACAGCCTCATTTTGGATCCGTTTCAGGCGTCTGACCCCAGGCATCCCGGGTTAGAATTGCAGTCTCGTGGTATGATGTGACATTGAGTCGATTTAAACGATGTAAGACAGAGGTTTTCAATGAATATCAGCCGAATTAGCTGTGAAAAAGCACATGAAATCACCCAGACCACAGAGTGTCAGATTGTCGATATCCGCGATCCACAATCCTTTCATAATGGCCACCCATCGGGCGCTATAGCACTCGACAACGACACCTTGCCGACCTTTCTGGAAACCGCTGACAAACAGGCTGAGACCTTGGTATTTTGCTATCACGGCAACAGCAGCCAGCAAGCCACGCTGTTTCTTCAAGAGCAGGGATTTACCAATGCACACAGTATTGATGGTGGCTTCGAAATGTGGCGCCAGCTCTACCCTGACGCCGTTGAATCCTAAAACCACCTGAACCCTCACAGCAGTCGCGGTTAATGAACATTTCTGAAAGCGCCATTCAAGCCCCCGAGCACTCTCCTCCTCATTTCCAGCCACACTGTGTCGACCGCTTGAGGGCGTTTTGCGAGAGCCAATCGACCCGAACCTTCAACGCTCGCGGCATCGCCTTGAAACGCTGTTCTCAATGTCTGCTGGGCCTATCAACCTGTATATGCCACTACCGGAAACCCGGACAATCCGGCATTGAATTTATCCTGTTGATGCACCGGGATGAAGTCTACAAACCCACCAACACCGGACGCCTGATTGCGGATCTCTATCCTCAACAAACACATGCATTTGCGTGGGACAGAACCCGGCCACCCGATGAGCTGTTAGAGCTGATCGCAGATCCCCGGCGCCACTGCCAGCTTGTTTTCCCACCCAGAGAGGGAGATGACCGGATTGTTGAAAGCCAGCCTGGGTTCAATATGTCCGAGGGCTCGATAGCCACGGTCATACTGCTGGACGGCACCTGGAAACAGGCTCGCAAGATGTACTCCCAGTCCCAGTGGTTAAAACAGCTGCCTCTTCTCAACCTGGAGTCGGCGATACAAACGCTTGCCGGTGAACTGGGGCATTACAAGTTGCGTCAGGCCTGTGAAAGTGGACGACTGGCAACCGCAGAAGCCGGAGCCCTGTGCCTGTCCGCAGCCGATGATTCTGCCAATGCTCGCAAACTGCTGGATTATTTCACCGTATTCAATGAGCACTACGTGGCCGCTCGCATGAACCGCAAACCACAGTTGCTGACCGCCCACACCGCCCTTTCCTCAAGCCAGCCCCAAAGCTGAAACTGAGCCTATACAGGGTTATACTGTCGGCATGAAGCTGGAATACGACCAAAACCCCGACTCTTCCATTATGGTGCTGGAAAACGACCGGCGCTGGCGCATCGAGATGTACCTGAAAGCCAACGAAGACGAAACCTATACTCTTGTGGCTATGTCCGGGATTGCCACCCAACCCGCCGAATTAAGCAAGCTTCAGGGACCTTATCAAACTGAAGAGCAAGCTCAGGCGGCTCGTTCCGCTATTGCCAAGCAACTGTATGCCAAAGGGTTTCAACCCCTAAGGCAACACAGTATCTGGCAAATACAGGCTCAAAAAGCGATCCAGAATGTGCGACAAACACGAAAAGCTAGCCAGGGAGATTACCGTTTCCACCCTGACGATGTATTGTAAACGCCTGCTCGCTTTACACCCTAAAACTGACCAAATCTCACACTAAAGCCGTATAAAGCCGCCATACAGGAAAACACCGACCGCAAAAGAGCCTTAACCATGACAGACACAACACATGAAAAAGCATTAATTATTATGGCGCACGGAAGTCGACGCGCTGCCGCCAATGAAGAGTTTTTCAATCTGGTTAAAAGGATTGGCAGCGAGATGTCTGGCAGCGCTGAGAAATACAGTGTGGTTATGCCCGCTTTGTTAGAGCAGGCTCCACCCACACTTTTGCAGGTTTGCCAGAACTTGCCAGACAGTGTCAGTGATATCCACGTATATCCCTTGTTTTTTAATCAGGGACGCCATGTAGAAAAAGATATTCCAGCACAGGTAGCCGAAGTCATGGACGCCTTGCCGGAGAAGACCGTTGAACTCCTTAATTACTTTGGTCAAAGCGAAGGGCTGGCCACCTTGGTACTTGACCATATTTCGGAACAATCGTCTTAAGCAGCGCTTTCCTTAAACTGCGGCTTAAACCGCCAAGCCGCAGTGGACAGTCTGGATTAAACCCCCATTTTACCCAACAGATCCATCACCTCACGAATGGCCCGAGCCAACCTTGGGTGCTCTGCTTCAAACTCTACGGCATGCTCATCCAACTGCTCACCATATGACTCAATGGTTTCCGGTTCTGTTATTTCTACCGGCGGTTCGGAGTGTCCACCGCCCATCGACTCAAGAATACCTCCGAGCAAATCCCGCTGCTTGGAATCCAGTGCCGTGGTCATCAGTTTTTTGACTTCGCTAATCGAAGCTTTCAGTTGTTCAGTGGTTTCTGTTTGATCAATAGCCATGTACATTCCTCTTTCACACAACAGGCAATATGTCATATTGCTCTACAACACTCAGTATGACAACGACTAGCATAAGTTATTACTGCAGGTGCCCTAACTGCACATTACCTTCCTCGACAACTCTCGTCTTCGGCACAAACGGTATACCCATATCCAGCTTGGCCTCCAACCGGTAGCTCAGAGAGCTTTTATTTAACTCCATCAAATGCTTTAGCAAGCGAATACTGTTCAATAGGCTGGTAGAAACCGGCAAACTAAAACGAGCCTCACCGTAGGGCGCAAGGGTGGGTACATCTGCACTAACACCGCTCGCCACTTTGTAACCTTCAATACTTAAACTATAGCTTATTCCTTTGAGCTTCAACTCGCTGTCATTGGGATTCGTCATTCTTAAACCGACCGCAAACCGTTGCTCCAGATCCTCTGAAGGAATTCGCTTAATAGAGAGCACGTCAACCTGTGGATCTTCAAAATCGGGGGATAAGCTGGCGCAACCGGAGACAATAGATAGACAAAGTATGACAAAAAGAGACAAATAGCGGGATGAACCGCCCCATGTCTTCTGTGAGCTATCAGGCACAGGGAACATGTCTTGCGGGCATGGAGTTAAAACGAGTTTATTCATGGCAGCTCTCTGGTTTAAGTCATCAGAATGGTCGTTCTCGTTAAAATACTTTATGAGCAGAAACTTCAGCATAACAGTTGATGCAACCAAAACTGTTAAAAGCCTCGACATTTAAAACAATTATTCCTCAGCATCTGATATTTAACCAGCTGCCTTTCAAGCCCCTCTTTTAGCCCATCCTTTCTAGACCACCCCCTTTTAGGCTATGCCTTTCAAGAGAATCCCCTTTAAGAGAATCTCTGGAATACAAAGCTCTTGAAAATAAACCTCTTCAAAACAGGCCCAGTTGCTGATCAACAATCTCCTCAAATGAAGACCCCAAGAAGTGAAGAATCCCATCGGCTACCGGAGCAATCTGGCGCTCTAAATACAGTTCGTAGTCCGGGGTTGTGGTGACCTTTTCCAGAGGTTCCGGTCCGCTGAGCGTCAATACATAGCGAATCCAGCCACCCCGCCGATAGCGAGGTGCCTTGCCCTGCTCTTCCAACCACTGATCAGCTTTACGGGCAGCCTGAACATGAGGGGGAACATTGCGCACATATTCATCAAGATGCCGGCGAATCCGTTTACGATAGACCAGCTTATCGTCAAGCTTCCCCTCTCTGACGGCTTCCGCCAATTCCAGGATGTAGGCCTCGTATGCTTCACCCTCAAATACTCGCCGATAAAGCTCCCGTTGAAACTCCCGAGCCAGCTGGGTCCAGTCTGTTCTGACGGCCTCCAACCCTTTAAAAATCAACTGTTTCGGTTCGCCTGGTTTCTCGACAAGTCCTGCGTAGCGCTTCTTACTGCCAGTATCAGCGCCCCGAATAGTAGGCATCACAAACCGGCTGTAATGCGTCTCAAACTCTATTTCCAGATGGCTTTGAACCTGATACTGATCTTTTAAAGTCGCTGTCCACCAGTGATTAAGGTGATCGGCCAGCTCCCTGCCTTTTTGCTCAATGTCGTCGAGAGACGCCCCATCTACCCCACCCAAACACACAAAGACAGAATCCGTATCACCATAGATCACCTGATGACCCTGATCTTCAATCAACGTGCGTGACTGATTCAACACCTGATGCCCACGCAAGGTGATAGAGCTTGGCAAACGATAATCAAAAAAACGACACCCCGGCGTTCCTAACACCCCATAAAACGAGTTCATGATGATTTTGATTGCCTGGGACATGGCATTATTTTTCTGCTTTTTCGCCCGATCACGAGCCTCCCACAGTTCGCCAATTATATTGGGTAACAACGCTGCCGACTTTAAAAAAACAGCGCCGTTGAATCCAGGAACTAGAGAGGAACAATCCACCTCAGACGTTTCTTCCCTGTCCCAGTGAGGCTCCCGGTCAATATTTTGCTGCGTCGCTTCAAACTCACGACCTGCTACTCTGGCCAATGGATCAATCATGAAGGTGCGGATGATGCTCGGGTACAGAGACTTAAAATCAAGCACCAGAACATGTTCATACATGCCCGGTACCGAATCCATGACATAGCCCCCTGGGCTGCCCACACCGACGGGGTTTTCAACCAACATGGGAGCCACAAATCCACGTCGATGCAAACGGGGCAAATAACGATTGTCGAAAGAAGCAACCGATCCACCAAAGCGATCCATTGCCAATCCGGTCAATCTGGCTCGCTCGACGCCGAATTTAATCAGCTGAGCCTTCATAAAGATCTCCCAAACCAGCTGACAATCTTCGAGGTTATAGGCCGCCAAAGATGCTTTATCGTTGTGAAACTGCTCTGTAATGGCCTCTCCCCGATGGTCTGCGTCTTCTGTCAGTTTTCCACGCTGTAGAAATTCCTGCGCGACCGATTCCAGTGAAAAGCTCTCGAAACTGTATGTGGCAGACTTCAGGGTATCGATACCATCCATCACCAACCGACCGGGAATTACTAGAGTATAGTGTTCATCATCGCCTCGGGACTGACGCCAATCGATACGCTGACTGGAGCGCCCCAGGTTCAACCGAACCCCCAATTCATCGGCTTTACGTTGCAGAAAACGCAAATCAAAGTTGATCACGTTCCAACCAATTAATATGTCCGGGTCAACGCCGTCAAACCACTGCAAGAATTGTCTGAGTAATGCTTTTTCATCGGGACAAAACCGCAAGTAATCCGCCGCTCCCACCTCTTCTTCCCCCACCATAAAGACAACCTTGTGGTTTTCCGAAGAGGCGCTGTCAATATCGCTTACATCATCTGTTCGGGCCACAACGGCACCTATGGAATACAAATGATCTCCTGTCATGGAGGTTTCAATATCCAGCGACATCACCGTGTATTCCGGCGTGTAATCGCCGATGGAAAACTGTGGATTGCGCATGGTGGCCACACCATCCTCCCGCTCTATCACTCCGGTGACAGACATGGATCCGGTGATAAAGCGTTCCATCAGAAATCGATCAGTGGGCTGAATATCGGACTCAAAAGGAGTTAGCCCCTGTTTGATCAAGGCATCACGAGCCCGATAGAGTGTTCTCTGCTCGCGAAAATACAAACCCACGACAGGCTGGAATTCAAAGCTCTGCAAATCCAGAGGTTTGGCTTCCCATACCGGGGCAACTGAGGGATGGCGGGCAGACTGCCCCAAGTGCCGATTAAGAATTGCCTCGGCGTCGGCGAGCTGTTCAACAGGAAGGAAAAAGACACTCGTTTGCTTTTCAACAATGACCCGTAAGGGCTCACGATCAGCGGTTAACCAAAATTGCAGTTGTAACTGACGCAGCTTGCCAAAGCGCGAAGCTACCGGGGCATCATCCCATTCACGGGTTAAAATAAAACCATTAACCTCGGTTAGCTCGCCAGACAAAACAATTCTCTCTGATGTGAAATGGTTGTACGTCCCCTATTCAGGCTATATAGGTATTCAGGCTATATAGGTATTCAGGCCATATAAGCCGCATGATACCGCTCGGGGATACCCTTCAGCCTGGCATCATGCGGACCACTGAAACCATCGAACCAGGGAGCTCGTCAATTAACCATCAAGGGCATTTATAGATGGCAAAGGTTTGTCGACCTTCCACAATTTTGCTGGTTGGGACAACGGCATTACCCCCTTGCCCTACCGCTTCATTGCGCGCGAGAGTCAGCAGCTCAATGGCGACCTTGTCGGCGTTACGATCGAAACCAAAACTGTCTTTGGTTCTTGTTGAAGCACTGCCCAGCTTCTCACAATTCAACACATCGTTTGCTGTCTTCAAATCCACATCATAAGCGCCCGGCTCCGATTTCACCCAGGTACAACCGCTCACAACCGCTGTCAAAAATGACACTGCTACCCATACTTTCTGTCTCATAACACCTCCATTTCGATCAGTTTATTAAAGCGCCATTGTACCCAAACAATTACCGATTTGGACTGTTGCCCATGTGTATTACGTGATTAAATACCAAAGAAGTAAGGCCAGCAGTAAACAGGATGACGTAATGACCAGCAAACTTGACCAACTCAAGTCCATGACGGACGTAGTCGCAGACACCGGTGATATAGACGCCATCGCCCGCTATCAACCGCTTGACGCCACGACTAACCCCTCCCTGCTGTATAAAGCAGCACAAATGCCCCAGTACGCGCCGCTGTTACAGCAATCCATGGATAAAGCTAATGGCGACATAGCACTCGCATGTGACCATCTGGCGGTTGCCATCGGCACCGAAATTGTCAAGTTAGTTCCTGGACGGGTATCCACCGAAGTCGATGCCAGACTGTCTTTTAACACCCAGGCCACCATCGACAAAGCCAAACAATTGATTGAATTGTATCAGGCACAAGGTGTTGATCGATCACGCATTCTGATCAAAACTGCATCAACCTGGGAGGGCATCCGCGCTGCCGAGGCCCTCGAAAAAGAAGGCATCAATTGCAACCTGACATTGCTGTTCAACTTTGCTCAGGCTGTCGCTTGTGCGGAAGCTGGCGTAACTCTGATTTCCCCTTTCGTAGGCCGTATTCTGGACTGGTATAAAGCCAATACCGATATTCAGGACTACACTGCAGAGACAGATCCGGGTGTACTATCTGTCACGAAGATCTACAATTACTACAAGCAGCACAATTACGACACCATTGTAATGGGGGCCAGTTTCCGCAACCTTGGTGAGATTGAAGGTCTGGCCGGATGTGACCGCCTGACAATCAGCCCACAGCTGCTTGAGGAGCTGTCACAGGATCAGGGATCACTGACCCAGCGCCTGTCAGAGAACAAGCCTGGCGAGCCCCAAAGCAAGCAAAGCTATAGTGAGGCTGAATTCCGCTTCGCCATGAACCAGGATCCGATGGCGACAGAAAAACTGGCTGAAGGTATTCGCAATTTCGTGAAAGACCAGATAAATCTGGAAGACTTACTGCGCAATATTTGACCAGAATTCATTTCCAGCCCTGCGCCTGTAAACGGCTTCAACTGACATAAGATTAAAACAAAGAGGTTTATAGAAATTTAAAATTAAGACTGCGAAAAACCCATTTCAGAAAGATCTGGCAGAAGGAAACTATAATAATATGCCCACATCTCTCCAGAGCCGTGCCGAAGTTGATTCTTCGGCACACAATGACAACTTCTCTGTCACCCGCTTAAGTGCCATGGTGGTCGTCAGCGCCTGTATAGCCATGAGTCTTATCCTGTTCTCCGCTACCCATGCAGCACAGGTTAAGTGGGATCAGGAAACCGTTCTCACGGTGCTCAGACAAGAAATCGATCGTATTGAAACTATGGCGGAGCATCCCATAATTTTAAACGCAGTTTCGGTGCAAAACGCAGAAAAGCTTAGCCAAACCACCATTATGCAACGAGATCAAGTGTGGATAGAATCCGGTCGCGAAGCACCCTTTAAGCAAACCATGCTAGCCAGCCCAGCCAGTCAATACCTTCGTAACATCGCCATTAAAAACCCGAGTTTTACCGAACTGTTGTTACTGGATAACCAGGGTGCAAACATCGCTGTCTACCCTTTAACCAGTGATTACTGGCAGGGAGATGAGATGAAATGGCAGGCTATCATGCGGGATCAACGCACAAGTTACGTGGGCCCTATGGAATATGATGTCAGCAGCGGATTAAACTCCATACAGATATCACTACCGGTAAAACAAGGTAATACAACCGTAGGTGTTATTGTAGTCGGCGTCAGGCTCAGTCACATTTTGTCCAAACAGCTACGTCATTCTGTGATCGGAGCTCCGCACGGGAATCAATGATAAGCCTAGCAAATCAAACCGTAATCACCTTATTCGAAGTTTAACGCGGCTATTCAAACCCTATTCAAACCGAAGCGCTTCAGCCGGAGCCACACGACTGGCTTTCCAGGCTGGATAAAGTGTAGCCAGAAAACTCATCAGCAATGAGACAATCGCAACAACAACAAAATCTTCAAATCGCATTTGTGAAGGCAAATAGCTGACTGGATAAATTTCTGCATTTAAAAACTGTATGTGAAACAGTTTTTCCAGGCCTTGCACCAGATCGTGCGCGACCAGAGATCCCACGACACCAAACACCAATCCCAGCAGCGTACCTATAGCCCCGATCATTCCCCCCTGAACCACAAAAATGGCCAGAATATCGCCCCTACTGGCTCCAAGCGTCTTGAGAATGGCAATATCCGTTTGCTTATCGACCACGACCATCACCAGTGTGGACACGACATTGAATGCGGCTATGGCGACAATCAGAAACAATAACAGGCCAACGAGATTTTTTGACATTTGCACCGCGTGGTAAAGATTCCCATGGGTGCGTGTCCAGTCTGATCCGTAATAGCCATACTCCATACTGCGAACTTGCTGGTAAATAATTTCCGGCGCGGCGAACAGGTCCCGCGTTTTGACTCTCAGACCTGACACTCGCCCGGCGTATTCAGACAGCTGGCTCGCAGTATTTAAATTCACCAGAGCCAGGGCATAATCCAGCTCAGTCCCCGATGAAACAACACCCGCAAGAAACATGGCTTTAAATTTGGGCAGCTCATGAGCATTACGGCTGTTTGGTACCAGAACAGTAATACGATCCCCCGCTTCGACGCCCAGATTTTCAGCCAGACCTGCACCAAGGACAATAGCGTTATTCTCTTCTCCGGATGTCTTTAATTTCTCGAGAACCGCGGGATCCACAAATCCAGCAACAGCAGAAACGTCTCCTTCACTGGCCACATCGATTCCATACAACACGGTGGGCTTTACCTTCTTGCCCACGGACAACATGCCCTGCAGCTGTACAAAAGGTGCCGCTGCTACAAAATCCGGGTTATCCAAAAGGGTTTCGCGCACACTGCCCCAATCTTCAATGCCGTACCGAAAATAGATAGCACCATGAGGAATAATGCCCAGAATACGATCGCGCAGTTCTTTTTCGAAACCATTCATCACAGACAATACTGTGAGCAACAAACCAACGCCAACCATTAAGCCGAGAATAGAAATGCCGGAAATAAATGAAACCAGCTGCGTACGGCGACGGGCACCGGCATAGCGTAAACCGACAAACAGGTTAAAAAACCTAACCATTATTGACCTCAACCCCCGCTTCTTGAGAAGCAGTTTTTGATATCCCATCAGTCTGAGGCTGAAGCAAACCGTCCTGCAATACCAACACCCGATCCATCGAACGAGCCAAGCGCTCATCGTGCGTTACAATAATAAAACTGGTCGACAGACTATCACTTAACTCAGCCAGTAAGGACTGTATAGAGTCCGCAGTCTGACGATCCAGGTTGCCGGTGGGCTCATCCATTAATACACACGCAGGTTTATTGACCAAAGCCCGGGCTATGGCGACTCGCTGACGTTCACCACCAGACAGCTCCGCCGGCTTATGCTCAACTCGCTCTGACAGCCCTACCCGACCAAGCCAAACCGCCGCTTCTTCGAGAGCTTGCCGTTTGGAGACGCCGGCAATTAACTGCGGCATGGCCACATTTTCAAGAGCCGTAAACTCCCCCAGAAGATGATGAAACTGATACACAAAGCCTAAATGTTGGTTGCGTAGCTTGCCGCGCTGATTATCGCCACAACTTGAGAATGGTTTTCCGAGCAGGCGCACTTCACCCTGATCGGGAGTATCGAGGCCACCGATCAGATTCAACAGGGTTGATTTACCGGATCCCGAGCTGCCCACAATAGCAAGGCGCTCACCGCGCTCCAGAGTCAACTCAATGCCTCTTAACACGTCAATAACCGCCGGCCCCTGATCGTAGTGCTTGCGCAAGTCACTGCACATTAGTGCAAACGTTGCGTTACCTTGTTCCTGAGAATCAGCGGCCGGAGAGGTCGATGGTCGCATAGTGTCAGAATCCTTGTTATTGATTGTCGAGAACGCTCATGGCGGAGAATTATGGTTTACACCGAACTATCAGTCTGAATACAGATTTATCATTCATATCGCAGTGCTTCTGCAGGTTCCACCTGTGAGGCACGATAAGCCGGGTACAGTGTCGACAGCAAGCTCAGAATCAAGCCAACGGTGATTACGATCAGTACATCGGACCACATCAATACAGAAGGCATATGACTGATAAAGTAAACACTTGGATCAAATATCCTGATACCCAATAAAGACTCAACAAATGCCACAATCGTTCCGACGTAGCTGGCAATTAAAGCTCCCAGAACTCCACCGAGAAATACACCAAACCAGCCAATGGCGGCCCCCTGGACCATAAATACGCCCATTACCTGTTTGCGAGTCAGACCCAGAGTCCTCAATACGGCAATATCGAACCGTTTATCAGCCACCATCAACACCAGACTGGAGATGATATTGAAAGCTGCTACAGCAATAATAATCATCAACAGCACCGACACCACCGTCTTTTCCATCTTAACCGCGGCAAAAAGGCTGCCTTGTGTCTGGCTCCAGCTGCGCACTGTTAACTGTTCCTGTTCTTGCTGATGCTCTTGCGATTGCTCCGACAGTGCCCGTCGAATATTCAAAGCTACTTGATCCGCTTCATACATATCACGAGTACGCAGTTCGATGCCGCTGACCTTGTCTCCAAGCCGTAATAGCTTTTGAGCATCGGTCAAATGGGTCACGACAAGGCTCTGATCCACCTGGGCGCCGATTTCAAATACACCGACTACGGTAAAGCGTTTCACACGGGGGTAAATCCCCATCGGCGTGACCGTCAATTGAGGCAAGGTGATATTAACCTTGTCACCAGGGGCTACCCCCAAATAGCGAGCCAGTAGACGGCCAATAATGATGTTGTACTCGCCTTCACGTAAATCATCCACCGAGCCCAATATCATCCTGTCAGCCAGAGATGACAAATTGCGAATATCATCCGGTTTCAGTCCTCTGAGCTGAACCCCCTGCATTCCTCGCTCAAAGCTGACCATGGCATCACCATGAATATAGGGTGCAGCAGCGACAACGCCCTGCTGCTGCAATGTGAAATCCTTCAGCGCAGACCAATCCTCCACACCCTCTTCGCTGGAAATTAATTCAATGTGAGGGATAACCTCCAGTAAACGTTGTTTGATCTCCCGATCAAAGCCATTCATCACCGACATGACGACAATCAGGGCGATAGTGCCCAAGGTCATACCCAGCAAAGAAAACCCGCTGACAAAGGAGATAAACTGGTTTCGGCGCTTACTGCGGGTGTACCGCAAGCCAATAAAGAAAGGGAGCTTATATTTCATCGAGCTATTAAACCGAAAGCTAACCGGCACCACAAGTATTGCACGATAAATACCCCCACTGCCCCACATTTCCACACCACACGCAGGACGCTAAAAGACAAAAAGCCGTGTCTGGTGATAGACTCAAAACATTAACAAGATTGAGAGTATAGGTTATGACCGTAACAGAGCGCCGTAACTACTTTCGCGTCGACCATGAGTTGATGCTCAAATGCCACTGTGTGGACGCGAATACTGTCGAGCAAGGCCTTCCGGAAGACCAGTTTCCTGAAGATAAGCAAGCCTCGTATTTAATTCAGGAACTGCATCGGCTCGATAATGAAGCCGCGCCACACCTGTCATCCATTGCCGAGATGAGTCGCTCTGTAGCCGACTACCTGGCAATTCTGAACAAGAAGATTGACCTGATTGCGCAACACAGCAGTTCCCCTTACCTGCACGCACAAACCAATCAGGATCAATCTAACTCCAACGAGGCCAGCCGAGAGACACCCACGTTAGTCAATGTCAATCTGGGTGAAGACGGCATTGCGTTTTACGACACCAGCCAATGGTCAACAACCGACCTGCTCGCACTGCGCCTGCAATTTTTGAACGACTACTCCAGTATCACCTGCTTTGCTCGGGTGTTGCGTTGCGAAGCACAAGAAGATCAAACCTTCAAAACCGCTTGTCAGTTTCTCAGATTATCGAAAACGTCTCGGGAAGCGCTGAGACGGCACATTATGCAGGCGCAGTTAAGTGCGATTCGACAACAAAAACAACACAACGATGATTAAAGTATGTACAGACAGCTTAAGGTACCTTTTATGAAACACACCCTCAAATACGCCCTGCTTGTGCCGCTCTGCCTGGCTACCCTGGCGAGCTTCACCATCACGACTAGCGCTGAAACAATCCGGATACCCGTTGGCCAGCAAAGCTCTGCTAACGTTGTTGCCAAACCGACAATGGGCTTGAGCATGGATCAGGTAGAGGAACAATTTGGGGAGCCGGTTAAACGTAACCCAGCCCGAGGACAGCCTCCGATCACCCGTTGGGAGTACGAGCAATTCGTAGTGTATTTTGAAGACAATACAGTGATTCACAGCGTGGCTCGATTCAAACCCGCGCAAACCGACAACATCACCCCATAGGGTGATGTTGTTCGCTGAGAATGATCGTCTGGAAACGAGGCTTTTTAGAAACGATGCACTCTGTGCAAGCCGTCCAGCGCGGCGATACGGTACGCTTCGGCCATAGTGGGATAATTAAAGGTATTCTTAACAAAGAACTTAATGCTATTCCCTTCACCGGGCTGGCTCATAATTGCCTGACCGATGTGAATAATCTCCGCGGCTTCAGCGCCAAAACAGTGAATTCCCAGAATTTCCAACGTATCGATACGGAATAACAGCTTAATCATCCCGACATCTTCACCACTGATTTGTGCCCTAGCGGTATTTTTAAAGAAAGCACGGCCCACTTCATAGGGCACCTTGGCTTCTGTCAGCTCTCTTTCGGTTTTCCCCACAGAACTGATTTCCGGCAGAGTATAGATACCCGTCGGAGCATCCGAGACAAATCGAACATTCAAACCACAAATACCACGGGCACAGGCGCGCCCCTGATCAAATGACGCACTGGCCAGACTTGGCCAACCAATCACATCACCGGCCGCGTAGACGCCCTCTACAGCTGTTTCATAACGTTCAGACACCGCCAATTGACCACGGTGGTTAGCCTCCAGACCTATCTCACTCAGGTTTAGAGTATCGGTATTGCCCGCGCGGCCGTTACACCACAGCAATGCGTCGGTCCGAAGACTCTTCCCCGATTTAAGGTTCATGGTCACACTTCGCCCATCAGCCTCTACAGATTCATACTCTTCACTGTGCCGGACGGTCACACCGCCGTCCCGAAGGTGGTAACTGAGTGCATCCGAGATCTCATCATCCAGAAACGACAACAATTGCTCTCGGCTGTTGATTAGATCGACCTTGATGCCAAGTCCGGCAAATATAGAGGCGTACTCACATCCGATGACACCTGCACCGTAAATAATCATGGTGCGCGGCGTGTGCTGCATATCCAGAATCGTATCGCTGTCGTAGATGCGCGGATGATTGAAGTTCACATTGGCAGGACGATACGGACGAGAGCCGGTAGCGATGAGGACATTTTTCGCGTTGATGTACTCCTTGGCACCGTCATCAAGAACCACTTCAACTCGCTTGGGATCAACAAAACGCGCCTCCCCTACGTGCATTACAACGCGATTACGGGCATAGAGCGTGGTCAGCATATCCACCTGCTGAGGAATAACCTTGTTCGCCGCTTCAAGGACCTTGGGGTAAGACACCCAGCATGGCTCTCCAATCGTGCGAAACAAAGGGTGAGTGTTATAACGGATGACCTGCTTTACGGCGTGCCGGAGTGATTTGGACGGAATGGTTCCCTTGTGAGCACAGTTCCCTCCCACCATTGCAGGACGTTCAACCATGGCTACCTTCATGCCAGCCTTTACCGCCGACATAGCGGCCCCTTCACCCGCTGGACCAGAACCCAATACCAGTAAATCGTAGGTATACTCCGCCATTACCTCAACTACTCCTGTTTTTCGTGAGATTTAACCGTTAAAACTGTTTACCCTTCTTGGACACAACTCAAGATCCCAAACACACTGTATTGCTTTGGAAGATCATTTCTTAGAGGCGTCGTACGCCAAATCTTCGGTTTTACGCACAGCACCCAACTCTTGCTCTTCTTCGCACTTATTGGGGTCTCCGCCGCACAGATCACACACGTAATCATCTTCCTGTAAAGCAGCACCGACGCCGCCACAAGAACCTTTTAGCGGCTTGCGCCCCATGAGCACGCCCACGGACATAGCCGCAACAAACAACAGTAATACCACCAAAGTGAGAATGAAGGTTTGCATACTTTTCTCCTTCCTTAATTTGCCGAATCTGCTGTAGCGGCAGGCTCGGTTAAATAAGGCTTAAAGACTTCAGACGGAACTTCTTTTAGTTGCCCCGCCTCTTTGATTATAAACAACGCCGCAATTCCTTCGCGATTTGCCAATTCCAGAGCATCCTGCGGCCCCAGAACACTAAAAGCTGTCGCCAAGGCATCGGCTTTTGCGCAAGACGGATTTAACACCGTGACAGACACCAGGTAATGACGGATAGGCCTGCCTGTGCGAGGATCGATGGTATGACTGTATCGCACGCCATCTTTTTCAAAATAGTTTCGGTAGTCGCCTGAAGTAGCAACACCAATATCGGTTAGCGACAGAGCCTGAAACACACTTTGCATCAGTTTCTCATCGGGTCGCTCTACCGCAATGCGCCAGGGAACACCGCCGGGGTTGTGCCCTTTTAAACGCATTTCGCCGCCAATTTCGACGAGATAATTGCTGATACCATGATATTCGAGCAATTCGGCCAGAACGTCTACGCCGTACCCCTTGGCCACGGCGCTTAGATCCAAGTTAACAGGCTTATTCCTTTTTACCCGTAAGCCGGAGCTATCAAGCTCAAGATACTGGTAACCGACGTTTTCCTGAGCATCAAGAATATCGACATCAGAAGGAACATTGTCCTCAGTCTTACGGGGCCCAAAACCCCAAAGATCGATGAGAGGTCTCAGTGTAACATCAAAGGCACCTTCGGAGATGTCAGACACCCACAGGCTGATACCCAGCACATCGGCGAGAGGTTTGGAAACGTCTGTCCACTCCCCCACAGGCTGAGTATTAAGGCGATTGATCTCAGAGTCATCGATATAGGTCGACATCTGCCGATTCACAACAGCCAGGGCATTCGAGACAGAAGCCTTGAGCTGCTCAACATCAGTCACCTCACCATCCGTCACCAAGGTGATGTGGTAAGTGGTCCCCATTGTCATGCCTGACAAACGGGTTACCTGAGTTTCGGGCTCACTCGAACAAGCACTGAGAAAAACGCAAAGGCTAAACCAAAACGAGGCCAGCAATGCTGACCTCGTTTTGAGGGTACGTCCCATGAAGCGATTAGCCACCGAAGTCA
The DNA here is from genome assembly GCF_965662505.1 of Pseudomaricurvus sp. Classification (NCBI taxonomy): domain Bacteria; kingdom Pseudomonadati; phylum Pseudomonadota; class Gammaproteobacteria; order Cellvibrionales; family Cellvibrionaceae; genus Pseudomaricurvus; species Pseudomaricurvus sp. The sequence goes on from NZ_CBFIHX010000068.1 coordinate 17,382, forward strand.
TCCAACAGGATGTTGTCATCTTCAACACCCAGATCCTTCAGCATTTTAATCACTGCGGCATTCATCATAGGGGGTCCACACATGTAGTACTCACAATCTTCCGGAGCCGGATGATCTTTCAGGTACTCATCGTATAGAACGTTATGAATAAAGCCGGTCAAACCTTCCCAGTTATCTTCTGGCTGGGGATCGGACATGGCCACATGCCAATCAAAGTTGTCGTTCTCTTCAGCCAGCTTGTCATACTCGTCTTGGTAGAACAGCTCTTTCAAAGAACGGGCACCATACCAGAAAGATATCTTACGTTTGGAGTTCAGACGCTTCAGCTGATCGAAAATGTGCGAACGCATCGGGGCCATACCAGCACCACCACCTACGAATACCATTTCGTTTTCGGTATCTTTCGCAAAGAACTCACCGAAAGGTCCATAAACGGTAATCGTGTCACCTGGCTTCATATTAAATACGTAGGAAGACATTTGACCGGGCGGGATACCTTTGGAGCCAGGAGGCGGTGTCGCAATACGAATATTGAACTTAACCACACCCTTCTCTTCCGGGTAGTTCGCCATGGAATATGCACGGATAACCGGCTCATCCACTTTCGATTCCAAATTGAAGAAGCCGAAACGCTCCCAGTCTGCGCGGTACTCTTCTTCAACATCAAAGTCAGAGAATTTCACATGGTGCGCAGGGGCTTCCAACTGAACATAACCACCTGCACGGAAGTCAACGTTCTCGCCTTCCGGCAACTTCAGGGTCAGTTCCTTAATAAAGGTCGCCATATTCGGGTTAGATTCAACAGTACACTCCCACTGTTTAACACCGAATACATCTTCAGGCACTTCGATCTGCATGTCCTGTTTAACAGGAACCTGACAGGACAAACGCCAGCCCTCGGCTGCATCACGCTTGGTGAAGTGCCCCTCTTCTGTTGGCAACATTGAGCCGCCACCGGTTTCAACCACACACTTACACTGTGCACAGCTACCACCGCCACCACAGGCTGAAGGCAGGAACAAACCGCCCTCTGCCAGTGTTTGCAGCAGCTTGCCGCCCGCAGGAACGGTCAGAGTTTTCTCACCGTTGATTTCAATACTAACGTCGCCGCTGCTAACCAGTTGTGCACGCGCACTGAGGATGATCACCACCAGCGCAAGTACAATGCCGGTAAACATCGCGACACCTAATACGATTGTAATATCCATACTTCGTAATACCTCGCCGATTACAGGTCGATGCCGCCGAACGACATAAACCCTAGTGACATCAGACCCACAGTGATAAAGGTGATACCCAGGCCACGCAGGCCTGCAGGAACGTCACTGTACTTCATTTTTTCGCGAATACCTGCCAGAGCGGTAATCGCCAGAGCCCAGCCAACACCGGCACCAAGACCAAATACAGTGGACTCCGACAGATTGTAATCACGCTCAACCATGAACAGAGAGCCGCCCATGATGGCGCAGTTTACAGTGATCAACGGCAAGAATACGCCCAACGCGTTATAAAGCGCAGGCACATACTTATCCAGCAGCATTTCCAGAATCTGTACCATTGCTGCGATCACACCAATGTAGGTGATCAAACCCAGGAAGCTGAGATCCACATCCGGCAGACCAGCCCAGGCCAAAGCCCCATCAGCCAGCAAGTAGGTGTACAGCAGATTGTTCACAGGCACGGTAATACCCAGAACCACAACAACCGCAACACCCAGACCAAACGCAGCATCTACTTTCTTGGAAATGGCCAGAAAAGTACACATACCCAGGAAGAACGCCAGGGCCATGTTGTCGATAAAAATTGCCCGAACAAACAGGCTTAAATAATGTTCCATTGCTTAAGCCTCCTTAACGGTGTTGGGACAAATTTTAAACTCTTCTTCTTCCACTTGATCTGTTTTCCAGGCACGGATGCCCCAGATAATCAAACCAATCAGGAAGAACGCACTTGGAGGCAGCAACAGCATACCGTTGGAGACATACCAACCACCGTCAGTAACCAGCGGCAGAATCTCGTATCCCATCAGCTTACCGGAGCCAAACAGCTCACGAATGAAGCCCAAAGCGATCAGCAAGGCACTGTACCCCAAACCATTACCAATACCATCGAAGAAACTTGGCAGAGGTGGGTTCTTCATAGCGAAGGCTTCAGCGCGGCCCATAACAATACAGTTAGTAATGATCAGACCAACGAACACTGACAGCTGTTTACTGATGTCGTATGCAACGGCCTTCAAAACTTGATCAACCACGATTACCAGAGAGGCAATGATCGTCATCTGAACGATGATTCGAATGCTTCCTGGGGCGTAATTCCGAACCAGAGAAACGAACAGGTTCGAAAAGGCAGTTACCACAGTCAGGGCAACACACATAACCAGGGTCACTTTCAGTGAGCTGGTTACCGCCAACGCAGAACAGATACCAAGGATCTGGAGTGCAATCGGGTTGTTTTCAAAAATCGGTTTTAACAGTAGCTCTTTCACTTTCATGATTAAGCCTCCCCATTCTTGAGATTATTCAGGAATTTGGCATACCCGTTTTCACCCAACCAGAACTTAATCAGGTGATCAACACCACGACTGGTCAGAGTTGCACCGGAGAGG
>NZ_CBFIHX010000069.1:0-19416 GCF_965662505.1 Pseudomaricurvus sp.
AATATTAACGCTTTGATTGCCTTTAGTCTTGCAGTGCTACCCAATGTTCCTGGCTTTTTAGTCGCTGGTGGAATGATTGAAACAGCTCCAGCTTTCTTGCTCAATATCTATAACTACGCTTGGTTTGTTGGTGCGATTGTCGGTGGTGTTCTTTATGCAGTGCTCATGCGAGGGGTTTCTTTAACTGTGGAAGAAAAGCTAACCGGTGTATTGTCCCACAACGTAAAATAAACAGATCTTACTCCATATACTCGAGCCTGATCTAATCCTGTTAGCTCAGGTTCGAAGTATCACTTCATTACTTCATTGCGTGATCTATCCTCTACAGAAACTTTATCTGTAACCTGTAACAATAAAAAGAATTCAATATTAGAATCTTACCCTATCAATATATTCACCTATAGCGTCCTAAACTTCCTGTCGCGGGTAGAGACGTGGTTTACAGATTGGCATTTTACCTCTGTGCTGATAATGTTGTGGCACATTCAGTCTCGGTGAGATCGGTCTGAAAAGTAACTCTGTACGCCTTGAATTGCGAACACTTCCGAGGAATCATGCTCACAACAGTTGCAACCTACTCATTTCCCTACGAGGCTCAAATTGCCAGGGCACATCTGGATGCTGAGGGTATTCCCGCGTTCGTTGCGGATGAGCATACTATTAATATGCAGTGGCTTTATTCCAATGCGATGGGAGGTGTAAGGCTACAGGTTCCTTCTGTTTACGTGGAGCAAGCGAGAGCAATATTGGCTGAGGATTTGAGCGATGCTGTCGAGAGCGAGCAGGGTTCGGATACGTTGGTGTGCCCGGTGTGTGGCAGTAATCAGGTTGAATCTTATCAAAAAGGTAAGCGCTGGGCTTTTCTTGTTTTCCTGGGCCTGGATTTTCCCTTGTTTCCAGTAACTAATACCGTAAAGTGCAAAGAGTGTGGCCATATCGGAAAACATGAATAAGACGCACTGACAGTCATACAATAGACGCATTGAGAGCAAGCTGTAGGGAAGAAGGAGTAATAACGCGATGGCGCAATACAAAATGGTTGTGCTCAGTAATCCGGTGGCGGGACGTGAAAAAGAATGCGACGACTGGTATCGGAATCAACATCTGCATGATGTGGTCAGATTGCCCGGTTTTATTTCGGCACAGCGCTTTCAGCTTGCTAACCCCGTCGCACAAGAGCGTCCCTATCAATTTATGGCGGTGTATGAGATCGATACCGAAGATCTCGAGCGTACATTATCAGGTTTGGTCAACGCTGCAGAGGTCGGTGAACTGGAAGTGTCTTCAGCTCTCGATCGAGCCAATTCTTATGCCGTAGTCTATGCTGAAGATGGTGAGCCGGTCACCGAATTAACAGCTATTGAATCTTAGATAACAAACTCTCTCCGCTTCCTCTTCTCTCCCCCGACAGTAGTTTGCATAGGACGGTCTGTGTTGGATATTTGACATAAACTTTTGAAAAATTTACCAAATTAGTGCTCAGTGGCTGGCTACTTCCCCGGTTTTACTGGCCTGAGAGCAGGATTTTACCGTCCTGTGACGGTGGCGTTGTTCTTGCTGTATTCGTTCTTGCTATATTCTATGAGCTGACAAGATTCTAAAATCTGATAATGCACGGATGAGACTGGGAGTGATAGTTTAGTGGGGATGATGAGACTCAATCGAGTATTGACGTGGCTTGGCAGTCGCGAACGGGTTGTTCTTTGTGCGGTGTTTGCTCTGTTGGGCTCAATATGGATCTTTGCGGAACTCGCCGATGAGGTTACGGACGGTGAAACTCACGAACTGGATCGCAGTGTCTTGTTGCTAATGCGTGCGCCGAATGATGTGTCGGATCCCATTGGTCCTGGTTGGGTAGAGGAAATGGGGCGCGATATTACGGCGTTAGGCGGCAACGTGGTACTGACCTTACTGACAGTTATGGTAATGGGCTATCTGGCACTGTGCCAGCGCCAACGATTAGCACTGGTTGTACTGGTGGCATCTTTAGGGTCGCTGGGAGCCAATACCTTGCTGAAGCAATCGTTTGAGCGCGACAGGCCGGACTTGGTGCCTCATGGGTCGCAAGTGTACACAGCAAGCTTTCCCAGTGGTCACTCGATGGTATCTGCGGCGACGTATTTAACATTGGGTGCGCTGTTGGCAAGAGCAGAAAAGCGCCGTCGTTTAAAAGCTTATTACTTACTGGTAGCCATAATTATCACATTGCTAGTGGGGATCAGCCGAGTGTATCTTGGGGTTCATTGGCCTACCGATGTGTTGGCAGGTTGGACGGCCGGTGCTGGATGGGCTCTGGGCTGTTGGTTGTTAACGGGGTGGTTGCAGCGCAGAGGTCAGGTTGAACCAGAAGTCAGCAATCCCGTTGGTTTGGACGAAATACCATCAGATGGACGTAAATGATGAGTAAGAGTAAATGAACAGCACAAAGATACGTAACGCTCTGCTGATCCTTAATCCCAAAGCTCGTCAGGGTGCGGGAGTGCAACTGGACGAAGGTGTTGTTCGATTAGAGAAAGCCGGAATTATGGTTGAACGGCTGGCTTCAAAAAGTGCAGAAGAAAGTCGCCGTGCTGTTCTTGATCGCAAAGACAACCTGGATCTTGTCATCGTCGGTGGTGGTGATGGAACGATCAGCTCTATGGCTGGCACGCTGTACGAATGCGGATTGCTGCTGGCAATCTTGCCATTGGGTACGGCCAATGATCTAGCTCGCTCCCTGGGATTGAAAGGTGAACTCGAAGAGGCCTTTGATGTGATTCTTTCCGGTCAACGTCAGTGGATTGATTTGGGCCTGGTGAACGAGAACTATTTTTTTAATGTGGCACATTTAGGGCTAGGTGTAACAGTTACTGAAGAGTTAACGGATGAGGTCAAAAAGCACTGGGGCGTATTGAGTTATCTGAAAGCATTTTTTACCGCACTGGCCCGAGTGAAACAATTTAAAGCGACTATTACGGCCGATGGCGTGCGTTACCGTCAACGTTCTATTCAAATAGCGATTGGTCATGGTCGCTATTATGGTGGTGGCAATGTGGTCGACGAAAAGAAGCGTATCGATGATGGTAATCTGTCGCTTTACAGTCTGCGCCCACAAACGGTATGGGATCTGTTAACGCTGGCGCCATTGTTACGAGATGGCCGACAGCGATACAACAAACGGGTGTTTAATCTTCAGGCAGAGAGTATTAAGATTTCTACTGGGCGTAAAACCATGGCCATTCATGCCGATGGTGAGCCGGTAACTAACACCCCTGCGAATTTTCGTGTGTTAACACAAGCATTGGAAGTTTTGGTACCAAAGCCGATTTCTATCACGAATCGGTTTAATATAGATCAGTTTAGTTAAGGGAGCCTTAGCATGAGCGTATTGCGCAATGAATTACAGGTTGCACTGAACAATTTACATGTCGCGTTTATGGAAAGTGCAGATAATTATCGAAATGCTGCGACGTTTGTCAGTGACGAATCAGTTACTGAACTCTTTAATACCGTAGCTGACGACCGGGATCTTCTTGCGAAATCAGCAGAAGAGGCGATACGGGAAAAAAATGACTTGCCGTCAGTTCCCGACCCTGATCGGCAAACCGGTCAGCAATTGCTCCAGTGGTTGGAAACAACTTTCTCTGAAGATCAAACGGCTGAAGTTATTGATCAAAGATTGATGGCAGAATCTCAGCTTGAGCAACGACTCAATACAGCTGAAATGATGGTGATTGACGAACAGTATCCGACGCTGAGAAAAAACTGCTTGAAAAGTATCAATATGGTGGAAAATAAACTTCGCTCTATGAAAATAGAGTCTTGATACAGATCATCCGACGAGCTTGGAATTAACACTAACGTATTTAAAGCCCACAGTTAATCCCCGTGGGCTTTTTAGTATCACAGAGGATATTTTCTCAATCTATATCTCTTGATTCCATGATCCAGAGACAGTATACCACCGCCATAAATCACAATGTGTCCTAGAAGAATACCCCAGATGACGTGTAAGTAGAGTGCAGCTGGAGCAATCTCTGATAAGCTGATAACCGCGACAATATTGACTACACTCAATGCCAATGCGGAAAAACGTGAACCTAATCCGATGGCCAGAAGAATTGGGAAGACTAGTTCCCCGAAGGTTCCCAAGTAGGCCGCGAAATCATAGGGTAATACCGGAACCTGATATTCCTCTTCGAACAAAAACAAAGTGGTATCCCAGTCTCTCAATTTAACCAGCCCTGCACTGAAAAACACCTTGGCGATATACAGCCGAGATAATAAAGAGACCAGATGGTGAAGCTTTTCCAGATATTTTCTGGATAGCTCGTAAGGTTGATAAATTTTAGGTAACAAGGTTTTCATAAAGTACTCCATTCGAGTTTGCATTAATCGATTTTTACTAACCAGTTATTGTTGATGGCTTTTGGGAGCCAGTGGGTGAAATCAAAGTTTGGTTGTGCATCGATTAAGGCATCGATGCTGTAACCACGTTTAATGTTCAACAACCATAGATGTTCATCATCTGTGATGGACTGGTGTTGAGGCCGCCCTGACTGCTGATAGACCGCCCAATACTGAGACTGAAATTTGAAGCTACTCGCGGATAAATATGCCCCGGGATCTTTGACCTCTGGCTGATGTGATTCCCACAGTACGTCGACTGGCCAATCACTTTGTAAAATGTCGAAGCCGTCAGTGAGAGCGAGGTAGGAGCTCGACAAGGACGAGTTCACCAGTTTTTCAAGTGTCTTTTGGTCAAAAATGGTGGTTCTGGCTTTATCGGCCTTGTGCCGCATCCATTCCAATTTTGCGACGTCCTCAAGATAGATGTGCTCAACATGAAGTTCACTGTCTGCCAGAAGTTCCGGTAAACCTTCACCCCATTCTGCCCAGTCGCCGGTTGATGGAAAATCCGTTTTTAATAAACGTGTTGCTAACAAACCCAGGCTTTCAGAACCAATCATTCGAGAAATGACGGGATATGTCAGCGACAATGAACGTGCAGCCGTTAATCGAAGATTGGTTTTATAGATCATCAAACCTGTATCTGAAAAATCTTGTTGATCTTCATTCAATATATTGCCGACAAGTTCTTGCTGTTGCTGAATAAGCGATCCAGAAATACTTAACATTATCTTGCCTCCATAGTTTGAGTGTGCTGTTGTATGAGTTGACGGGCTTTATCTGCTTCACCCGTTAGTACCTTCCATTCAGGAAGGTTGTTGTCCCACTCGATTAAGGTGGCTTGTGGCCCAAAGCGTTGTAATGCATACCGATACAGAGACCAGCATTCGTCGTTGATGGGTTGACTGTGATCATCAACGATAAAATTTCCTTTGGCGGATGGAGTGTATCCGGCAAGGTGGAATTCTCTAACCGCATCAACAGGGATTTCATCAAGCCACTGTTTGGCTGATTGCACAGGGGTTACGTTAGTGCTTTTATTCGGAAAATTGTGGGCGTTAACCAGAAGATTGTTTAGATCCAGCAAAAGACCACAAGAAGTGTGATTAACCAGTTCATTCAGAAACTCAGTTTCAGTCATGGTGCTATGGTCGAATTGCACGTATGACGCGAGATTTTCCACTAAGATCTGCTGCCCCAGCTCGTCTTGTACCCGGTTTACGTTTGTCACCAAGTGCGAAAGAGCTTCATTGGTAAAGGGTAAAGGCAAAAGGTCACCTGCATGAGCCAGCTTGTTGTTGACCCGACTCCAGGAAAAGCTGGCATGATCAGAAACCAAAAAGGGATTGACCGTTTTATTCAGGCTTTTGAGCTTGTTTAGATACCGTGTTTCAAGCCCAATGGCGGATCCCAGACCCATAGATGTACCGTGAAGACTGACGGGGTAAATATCCAATATGGCTTCTAAAACGGAAGTTGTTACACCGCCTTCGGCAAAAAAGTTCTCACTGTGAAGCTCCACAAAATCAACAGAGGCGGTCCCGCACAGAGCATCTTGATAATGGGTGTGCCTGAGTCCAACTCCTACAGGTTTTGTGATTTTCCTGGGGGCGGCTAGGCGTCGATCATTGTCACTTGATGATGTGCGAGACATTGCGATTCTCCTGTTAAAATATGAATGTGTTAACTTTTACCAGACTGCTCGGCATATCGCTTTTTAGCTTCAGCCTTTAACATTCCGCCAATATCGACACAGGTACCTTTGGCTACCAGTTTCCACTCGCCAGGGTCGTTATCGACTGTGGATTGCCCGGCACAGGAGTGGGTGCCAGCTAAATTGCCACAGTCGTTTTGTCCCGCCGCAGAAACTCCGTAGCATTTTTCCTTCCCTCCGGCATGAACCGGTGCGACAACAGCGGAAGCCAGTACAAGGGCAATGGCGGCCGAAGCAATGTGTTGTTTATGATTCATTTTTTCATCCTCTATTGAGAGTCATTAATGGTGTATGGATTAATCCAGTCGCTTAATTGCCTGGCAGTTCGAACGCCAGTCAGACTATGCAATACACCTTCTTTATTCATAAGGACCAGTGTAGGGACAGCTCGTACTCCGAACTCCTGGGCCACGCCTTGAAAATTATCCACATCAATTTTCAATAGCTTGACTTGTCCCTGGTAGTGCTTTGCTATTGCATTGATGGTGGGTATATATTGCTGACAGGGACCACACCAGTCTGCGGTAAACCACAGCATTAACAGGGATTCCTCATAAAAGTGACCCTTTGATGAGAATTTCAGAGCACGATCTGACATGTCTTAGTCCTCTGCGTTGGTTTCTTCGACGGACAGTTCTTCAATGCCATCCCAAACCCGATATGCAGTTTTCAGGTGGCCAGGAACATCCGTTAACCATTTCTTCTGCACAGCTTTGTTGAGGTTTAGGTAGAGTTTGTTGTCCTCGATATAATAAGCGGCAGGATCGACATCCAGTTTCTTGTTCAGAGCAACACCCATGGCGCAATAACCTCCAAATTGAGGTGCATACTTATCGGTGTTGCTTTTGAACAGGTCGCGATTTTCCGCGGTAGAGAAGCGATAAATGGCTCCTTCATGAGTGGCTGTAAACTGTACTGAGCCCTGAACCGGTTTACTTTGTGTAAAGTAGGCAACCGGATCGTAGCCATGGATCGCAACGTCATTGGCTCCTGTATTCACGGTAGAGGCAAAGCTCAAGCTGCTGAGTAAAAGGGCGCCGGCAGTTGCGGCGTATTTCAAGGTTTTAGAAAGTTGCATAATAAAGTCCTGTATCGGTATATTGATTTACTTTTCAGAGCTATGGATGTGTCCGAACTCCTTGATTGATAGATTACGGAGAACCGGCATCGTGTAATTGACCAGCTGTCCATAAAAACCGGCAGATCGTCTAATGAGAGGGGTTATGGCGACACTGAATGATTTGATACAGGAGATGGAGCTGCAGGCAGAGGTGTTTTTCAGTGGTGGGCTTTGTGGCCTGCAGGCCTTTACTGAAAGTGAAACAGCTGGGCATCTGCATCTGCTGCGTTCGGGGGCAATGACGCTCTATACGGATCAGGGGCATAAACTGCGTATGGAGACGCCCACGGTATTGTTTATACCCGGTGGGGCACGCCACAGATTGCAGGTAGACGATTCCCAGGAGGCAGAACTTGTGTGTGCAACGGTCAGCTTCCCTATTAAACACAAAACCTTGTTGACGGACGTTCTGCCCAAATTTGTCTGTGTTGAAACTTCTGATAATGACGCGATATACAACACTGCGCAGTGGTTGTTTCAGGAAGCGTTTCAGGATGACCAGGGCAAGCAAGTGGTCATTAATCGGTTATGTGATGTCTTTATGGTCTATTTACTCAGGCATGTTGTTGATCAGGGAACAGTGAATATTGCTCTGCTAACGGCCTGTTCACACAGTTCTCTGGCACCGTTGATGGTACAACTGCAAGAAAATCTTGAGCAGGACTGGACGGTTAATAGCATGGCGGAAGCCGTTGCCATGTCGCGCTCCAAATTTGCAGCTCTGTTTAAAGAGACGGTGGGACAGGCGCCGATGGACTATCTTACAGACCTGCGAATGACTAAAGCGCAAGGGTTATTAAAAATGCAGCGTCCGGTGTCTCTAGTGGCGAATACCGTGGGCTACGAAGATGCATCCTCCCTGACACGTGTGTTTAAAAAGCGTTTTGGTCTAACCCCAAAGCAGTGGCTGAACAAACATTTCAGAAAGCCTTAAGCCTGCCCACTCTGTAGATTAAATAAGAGACCGTGGCTGAATTGTGCCTTTATCTTAGTGGTCTATGTAAGGATTGGCTCGCAAGCGATCGACAGCGAGATCGATAAAAGACCTGACTTTGGCATTTGCCTGTCGTCCTTCCAGGTAGAGGATGTTGACGGGTAATGGATCACTTTCATAGTCACGCAAGATACGCACTAATGAACCGTTATTGAATTCTTCACCTATCTGATAAGACATCAGTCGGGTAATTCCAAGTCCTTGTTTGGCCGCAGCAATTGCCGTCCCGTTTTGATTACATTTCAGACGAGGAGTCACTTTGACGCTTTCCTTGCCCGTAGAGGGCTCAAACCGCCAGGTGGTTGAGGGCTCAATCGTAGTTGACTGGATGATTTGATGATGGATCAGCTCTGACGGGCTCTTGGGAACACCATATTTGTGTAGGTAATCCGGTGATGCACAAACCACTCGTTGCACGTTTCCAACCTGAGTCGCATAGAGGGTTGAATCTTTAAGATGGCCAATACGAATGGCGATGTCCAATCCCTCATCCAGTAAATTACTGACGCGATCGTAGAAGACCGCTTTTACAGATACCGCGAAGTTCTGTTGCAAATATTCCGTCACGATAGGGGTGATGTGTTTCTGTCCGAACAGTACCGGTGCCGTGATTGACAAGACTCCTTTGGGTTCCGCGTAGCTACCCGACGCGGTTGCCTCGGCCTGTTCCACGTCGACCAAAATGCGCTGAACGTCTTCATAAAAACGCGCTCCCGAGTCAGTGAGACGTACCTGGCGAGTGGTTCGGTTAAACAATCGGATACCGAGTTGGTCTTCCAGCTGGGCAATGGATCGTGTGACCGCCGGAGCTGAAAGATCAAGCTTGCGGCTGGCAGCGACAAAGCTTCGACATTCCGCCACCTCAACAAATACCCGCATTGATTCGAATTTGTCCATCAGGGAGCCCAACAGCTTATGTGTTATTTGTTGCATTAAATGTAATAGATAATTGTATTTTCGTCTAATTATTTACTTTATTGTTAATTGTATGCTGGTTTCTCCATTAAGACAGATCAAAGGAGTTAATTATGTCTCGTATACCTACTCCGGTTTCTATTTCGGCTGCGCCGGCAGCATCCCGGGATTTGCTTGAAGCAGTTCACACCCAACTGGGAAGTGTCCCGAATCTGTTTCGTATTGTTGCCAACAGTCCGCAGACCCTAGAGGGCTTTCTTGGCCTGCATGGTGCATTAGGAAATGGATCTCTGGATGACCAAACCCGTGAGCGGATTGCATTAGCGGTTGCTGAAATCAATGGCTGCCACTACTGCCTAGCTGCCCACCAGTACCTGGGTTCAAAGTTGGCGAAGTTGAGCTCTGATGAAATTAACGCCAGTCGTCGTGGTACATCGGCAGATCCAAAAGCCTCAGTTGCTGTTGAGTTCGCTGCCAAGATTACCCGTGATCGCGGAAAGTTGTCTGGTCGTGATGTAGACGCTGTCCGAGAGGCCGGCTACAGCGATGCTGAGATTGTAGAAATCGTGGGACTGGTTGCGCTGAACACGCTCACTAACTACATCAATGAAGTGTTAGGCACGGCAATCGACTTTCCGACCGCCGAAAGCCTCGTGGCGTAAATTCACCCAAGGGTGGCCATGTCGTCACCCTTAATTTTTCCTAACAGGAGTACAGCGTCATGTCTCGACCACCGTTACCCCCTTTCACCGAAGAGACCGCCATCCAAAAAATTCGCCTCGCTGAAGATGGGTGGAACTCTCGTGATCCTGAAAAAGTCTCTTTGGCCTACACCACAGATTGTCCCTGGCGTAACCGGGCAGAATTTGTCCGTGGCCGGGAAGAGATTGTACAGCTGCTGACCCGTAAGTGGACTCGTGAGCTGGATTATCGATTGGTCAAAGAGTTGTGGGCTTTTACAGACAATCGGATTGCTGTTCGGTTTGCTTATGAGTTCCGCGATGATTCAGGTCAATGGTTTCGCGCATACGGCAATGAAAACTGGGAATTCGATGCCGATGGTTTGATGCGTCGCAGGATTGCCAGTATTAATGAACATCCGATCAACCCTGAAGATCGTAAGTTCCATTGGCCCCTGGGAAGACGTCCTGATGATCACCTGAGTTTGAGTGATCTGGACTGATAGAAAAATGAGGTGATCAAAATGAGCACAAGTGATATCGCCTTTACAAAGACTGTAAAGGCGATTCAATCCCGTAAAGGCTCCAGAGACGTTTATGCGAAAATGGAGCAGAATGGCAGTTGGCAATCAGAAATAGAGCCGGATCTGGCGGCATTTATTGCTGTGCAAAAAAGCTTCTTTCTGGCTTCGGCTAACGTCAACGGCCAACCTTATATTCAGCATCGCGGTGGACCACCGGGCTTTTTAAAAGTTCTCGATCAGAAGACTCTCGCTTTTGCTGATTTCAAAGGCAACAGGCAATTTATCAGTCAGGGAAATTTCTCTGAAAACCCCAAGGCGTTTATATTTTTAATTGATTACGTTAACAAAGCCCGTGTTAAAATCTGGGGGCAGGTAAGAGTGGTAGAAGACCAGCCTGAACTGTTAGCGAAATTGATGCCTAGCCAGACAGAGTATAGGGCATTACCCGAACAGATTTTCCTATTTACTGTAGAGGCCTGGGATCGCAATTGCCCACAACACATTCCTGTTCGACTCGAAGTTGAGGATGTGAAAAAACTATTAGCAGAACGGGATCTGAAAATTGAACAGCTCGAAGAAAAGGTGCGTCAATTAAGTCTCTAAAACACTTAAATGTGTAATTCACATTACGCTATATAACAATTAACAATCTATTATTTATTTCCAAACACGTTAAAATCCCGCCTTTAATATCCTCTGGGTAGCCACTGATACCGTATCCGTTGCTACCTCCTTACCATGGTCTGGTCTGTTGATCGGACTTTATGTAACCCGCCGCTATACTTAGCACACCGATTCTCAAATGACGGAACACAAATTACATTTAAAGACTTTTGTGGGGCTATGTTTTTGCTTGTCCTCCTGCCAGTCAATCGCTCTAGAAAATACTGGATTAAGTTTCCATGGTTATGCCCGAGCGGGGCTGGCTACCGCAGAGGGAAATCATCACGCAGCTTTCTTTAAAGCGCCAGGCGCGGGTGAACGCTACCGTTTAGGTAATGAGCCTGATGTTAATCTGCGTCTGCGTTTAAATTACGATGGGCAACACCAAAACCCTAACGACACCTATTTTAAAGCAGAGGCGGCGGCTGAAGACTATCGCATTCTGGGAGATACCCGTAATTTGAAACTACGCGGTGTGCCTAAGCTCAATGTCACTATGGCTAACATCAACAACAGCGGAATTAATCTGTGGGTGGGTCGTCGGTGGTATGACTTGCAGGGTTCGCATTTGAATAAATATCGCTGGATGAACAGTGGTAAAAATACTCACGCCGGAATGGGGATCGAAGGTGTTAAAGTAGGATCAGCGACACTGAATGTCGCCGGTTTTTATCATCGCGAAAAAGATGTTCAAAGCTTTAGCAATAATCCGTCTGCGGCCAATACTCAGGGAATATTGGAGTCACACAGTCTGGATGTACGCGTTAAAAATATAGTGTTTGGAGACAATAGTCTGCTTAACGTGTGGGCGATTTATACCCATCGGCCTGCAGATGAGTCGCTGGGTTATTCCAGAAAATCAGGATGGGGAGGCGGTGCCTGGCTGGTTACAGCAGATTCTCCCAATGGTTATAATCGCTTCGGCTTTTCTTATAGACAGGGGCCAACTGTCACCAAGAATACAGCCAATGCAAACCCTATCAATGAATCGGAAGGTTACAATCTTAGCCATGCTTACCAGTGGGAATTGAATAACACCTACCGCTGGGACGATCATCAACGTTTTGCTATTGAGTGGGTGGCTATTGCCCAGGAGAGAAATTTTGGGGAGGGGGGCAGCCATGATGCCATCCGCTGGTATAGTGCAGGTGTACACCCGACTTTTTATCTGAACGATTATTGGAGTATTGCCAACGAAGTTGGCATTGACCATGTTAAGAATGGCCCATTGGATGTCACTGGTACGTTAACCAAGGCGGCTATTGCGTTGCAGCTGCAATCGGGTAAACGCTATGTGGCACAGCATACGCTACGACTGTTTGCCAGTTATGCTAGATGGAGCAGCGCCTTCGTTGGCCTGATTGGCAATCAACCACAATCTGCGCCCTATGGCGACGACAACCATGGCTGGAATGTGGGTTTACAGATAGAGCATATTTGGTAGTAACATTGTCTAGAAACAAAAAACCCCCTCACTCATAGAGTGAGGGGGTTTAAAAAACGCATGACAGTTTTGGGATTAACTCTCGCGTTTGTTTTTACCCCAGCCGTTACCTGTATCGAGAGTACCGAACAACCAGTCATAGAACAGTGAGATGGTCGCAAAGTTACCACTGGTAAAGCGCGAGTGATGTACGTGGTGCATGTCTGAAGCGTGCTTTAGGTACTTAAACGGGAAGCGGTCGCTATCCTGACGGTCGTGGTTGTGCAAGTTGATCTCAGAGAAAGCAATCCAGGTCAGTACCAGCGTCACAATATGAAAATCACCCATGATGAAGCTAAGGGCTACAACAGTACCCACATAGAGCCCTAAGCCCATGGCAATTTCCAGAGGGTGGATGTAACTGGAATCTTGGCGACAAGGGTTCTTTTGTTGATGGTGAACTGCGTGTACCCAAACCAGTGGGCCGCCATCGTGAAACAGGAAACGGTGGGTCAGGTAATAGAAGAAATCGTATACCATCAGGATGACGAAAATATCCACAAAATACATCCACCAGGCTTGCGGCTCTGCGGTAATGATGAAGGGAATGATGCAGGCATAAATAACGAGCATGAAAATACTGCCCCATTTTTTATTCCACTTCTGATTATCTACCCAATAGGTTCGGGTCGACTTTTTATCAACCACTTCCTGGTTGAGATCACTGATCTCTTTGAAAACCCCAAACTTCGTTAAAACTTTGCTTGCGAGCACTGGGATGCCCATCACGCAGACAGCCATAATAAGGGAAAGCCATCCCTCATAATTGGCAGCCAGTGTTGAAAAAATCGATGTGTCCATTACAGGTTACCTCTGGTAGTTATTAAGTTGTTAGTCGTTATAAATTGTTAAGAGTTCGTTATCGCCAATACATGTTGAGCCAGTGTGCGTGCACCCGCAGCGCCCAGCTCTTCTAATAAAGAATCCGTGATTGCCCGAATTCTTTCCGGTACCCGGTTTGGCATATCCAGCATGTGAGCTGTACCAAGTTGGTAGGCAACCGTGTCGTACAAATCTGCCAGTATGGCTTCCAGTTGTTGGTAATCTTCTTTGCCAAGTTGGCTTTGAACCTTTTCTTCCAGTGCTCTTACGCTGCTAATTGCCTCGTGCACCAGTTGTTCGCCGTTGGACGATAAACTTAAAATAATCCGCCGTTTATCATCTGGGTCTTCTTCACGGATCACATAGCCCAGGGATTCAAACTCTATGGCCATCATGGCTGCAGCTTGTTTACTGATACCAATGACGGCGGCAATGTCTTGTATCCGTCGCGGCTCACGGCTGATCATGCCGAGAATCTGACCAAAATTGGTTCGTAAACCTTCAAAGCCCTTACCGGTCATCTCTTCCAGCAGGATCTGCCGGATGTGATTGGTCAGAACCTGCAGCAGGATATTCAGCTGTGTCGACTGGCTTTGTACCGTCTCATTCCCGGACTGCTTCAGTGCGGGGTATCCGTGATACTCAACGCCCAGGCCTCGACAGGTTTGTTCAAGCAGAACCACCATTTGTTGCATGCGTTCGTTACCGATTTTCTCGGTCAATGCTTGTTGCACCTCTGTCGTAATACGACTGCCATCCTGCAGCAATTGCTGGCCGTGCTCAGAGAGAAAAAGCAACTGGGAGCGGCCATCCTCTGGATTTTGGCGTCGCTCAATCAGGCCTAACTTCTGCAGTTCTTTAATGACTTTGCTGCAAGCCTGTTTGCTGCTGCCGACTTTTGCGGCCAACTCTCCGGGGGAGTGATCGCCCTCTACCAGCACGGCAATATAGCGCTCATAGGTCATGCTGAGTTTTTTGTAGCGGTTGGTCGCGGTCAGCTGATCCAATGTGCTTTTTACAACAAAGTGAGTCACCACCATCAAATGGGCGATTAACCCGTGGCTTATGCCTGGCGCTTGTTTGCTTAATTCAACAGTGTTGATCTCTTTCATGTGCAAATGGTATTACATAGTTGTCGGAAATGACAACAAGTGTTTACTATATTTTTGTAAGTTTCTGTAAAAAGCTGAGAGTTCGATAAAAATTACATAAATATCAGTGGGTTACAATTTTTTTGAGTGAGGACTCAGGGATGCAAAAAGCCAGTTTTCTGCATGCAGAGAACTGGCTTATATTGAGATTTAACCTTATGGGGGACTAAATCACTTTGTCTGGAGGTAGCGATCCAGTTCCTGATGCATATTCAGAATCAGTTTTTCCTGATTCTGCGCCAGCCATACCTGATTCATGCCTTTGGAGTGCAGACCCTCCTGGATGCGGGGCAGGTTGCTGAGGTCTTGTTGGGGAATCAGGCCCAGCTGAGTCTCGGGATCGGTGACTTCTTCTACCTGGGATCGCTGGGGCTGCTCACCTTGGGGAAGCGTGGTGACCGAGCGTATTTCAAAAATGCATTGATCCGGATCGTTGGGGTGGGGCAAGGCTCGGTAGATGGCGGCATTGCCCGCTTGAGGTAATATCAACAGGTTGGGGAAAATAAAGTTAACGCCACCCCATTTGCCCACGTGTTCCGGCGTCAATTTGGGCATAGGGCGCCCCTGTTGAGCTGCGGTTTCATACTGCAACTTCACATATTCGGCACCGGGGTTCGCGTCCGCGGGTAGATTCTTGTCCTTTAAGCTCAATACCAGATCAATGTCGTCTTTCGAAATCATGGCACCGAGACCTTCGGAGGTCAGATTCATACGGGTGGCCATAGCATCAATCAGATCGCAGATGTCAGCCGCTTCGTCTTGAACGTGCCCGGCGATGGGGGTTTTCTCTCCACCAAAGAAATGTCCATGCCCCTTGTCCTGAGCGATGTACGTCAGACTCTCGAAGAACATTTCGCCTTCTTTGCGGTCACCGTAGACGACTTCGCTGCCGACTTTTTCCAGCTGCGGATGGGTGGCTGATACGTGATACGCTTCAAAAAAGGCCTCTTGCGCGACTTTCCAGTTGCAGGGAATCGTGGCGCGTTTCCACCAGACGTGGTGCATGTCCTCGAGGACAAAATCCTCAAGGAAGGGTTTTACCGGCGCAATAAAGTCGTCAAACGGTTGCGGGTTCTCCTCCAGGTTAATAAAGACGAAGCCGCCCAGTACCCGACAGTGCACTTCACGCATGGAGACATCTTTGTCCTGCAACTGACCACCGGCAAATTCATCCCGCCCCAGAACCATTTGTATATTGCCTGACAAGTCCCAGCGCCAGCCGTGAAAGGGGCAGATGATCTTACCGTCCTTGAAATGGCCGCAATCTTCCCCGAGAGCGGTGCCCCGGTGGGGGCAGAAATTGTAGTAAGCCTTGATGGAGTCGTCCTCGGCCCGAACCAGAAGAACAGACTGATCGCCTATTTTATAGGTGGTGTAATCTCCGATGGCCGGGATTTCGTCTGCCCGAGCAGCCACTTGCCAGACACGATTCCAGAGTTTGTCGAATTCCAGTTTGGCAAAACCCGGATCGGTATAGCGGCCAACCCCTAAGCCCTGTCCCAGAGTTTGCCAGCGGCGAGGCCACGGTGTGTCTGGGTGGGACGGGGTCTCGGCGGACATGGTTTGAGTGCTGGCGATCAGGGATTGAGGCTGAGCGGTCATGGTGTTTCCTCTAAGTGGCGGTGCTTACCGCACATTCTGGTTATGTTTTGTGGGATCCATGCTAGTGGCAGAGCATGGTCATCTTCCTTGATTTAGATCAACAATGTTGTCTAGTAGTTGAGTCATGATGCATCCCGATACTGATAACAACGGGTGTTAGCCCACTAAGACAATCGGAGAAATAGCGATGAAAATGGATGATATGGTGATCATTAGCGTGGACGATCACATCAGCGAGCCACCAGAAATGTTCAAACGTCACCTGCAAGGTGAGGATTTGGCGACTGCCCCCCAGTTTCACACCACAGAGGACGGCGCCAATTATTGGACTTACCAGGGTATGACCATGACTTCGGTGGGACTCAATGCCGTCGTTGGGCGGGTGCCTGAAGAATACGGTATGGAACCCCAGTCTCTGGCGCAGGTACGCAAAGGTTGTTACGACCCGCAAGCTCGTCTGGAAGACATGGATATCAATGGTATCGCCTGTTCACTGAACTTTGGCAGCATCGGTGGTTTTGATGGCAGTCGCTGTTTCCACAATGCGCCTGACAAAGACATGGCGTTGGTGCATCTGAAAGCTTATAACGATTGGCATATTCTCGACTGGTGCGGAACCGACCCGAGTCGCTTCATTGCCTGTGCGTTGTTACCAACCTGGGACATGGATGCGACGGTTGCGGAAATTGAACGCATTGCGTCTATGGGTTGTACCTCGGTTACCCTGTCTGAAAACCCTACCAAGATCGGCCTGCCAAGCATTCACAATGCCTATTGGGAACCTATGTGGAAAGCCTTGTCCGAGCATCAGATTACCATCTGTTTGCACATTGGTTCGGGCAATCCACAGCCACACGCATCCGATGAAACTCCGATCGAAGCGTGGATTACAACTAT
Organism: Pseudomaricurvus sp.; assembly: GCF_965662505.1. Classification (NCBI taxonomy): domain Bacteria; kingdom Pseudomonadati; phylum Pseudomonadota; class Gammaproteobacteria; order Cellvibrionales; family Cellvibrionaceae; genus Pseudomaricurvus; species Pseudomaricurvus sp. The sequence goes on from NZ_CBFIHX010000069.1 coordinate 16,955, forward strand.
GCCGATGTCGATTTCAGTGGGTGCAGCTGACTGGTTACAGCTGGACGCCCTGAACCGTTATCCCGATCTGCGTATCTTTTTGTCAGAGAGCGGCATCGGTTGGATTCCTTACTTCCTTGAGCGAGCGGAGTTCAGCCATGCACGTCACAAGGCCTGGACCCACTCTGGTTTTGGTGGTCTTAAACCCAGTGAGTTATTCCGTCGTCACTTTATGACTTGTTTTATCGACGATACCTTCGGGCTTAAAAACCTGGATGATGTGGGCGAAGACATGGTGGCCTATGAATGTGACTACCCACACTCGGATACGCTGTGGCCGGAAGTTCCGGAATACCTCTGGAAGAGTGTCGAAGCAACCAAGTTGACCGATACCCAGATCGACAAGATTACTCACGAAAATGCTATGCGCTGGTTGCGGTTTGATCCTTTCAAAAATTACAAACGTGAAGACTTGACCGTTGGGGCGCTGCGGACCAGAGCTGAAGCAGCTAAGGTTGACACTACCCCAATTTCGACAGGTGGTGCGGCACCGCTGGAAGAGGGCGAAGCCCTGCGAAGAATCACTTCTGGCGACATTATGAAGATGATGAAAAAGCAATCCAAGGTAGCTTGATTAACGATTGAGGAAAGTATTTATGTCTACTGCAACTGCTGTACAAACAACCTTGCAAGATCGTTTGGCCGCCGAAGACTTGAAGCCCAAAATTGGCAGCAAGGTTAACCTGAGCAAAGCGGATTTGCTCAGTGGAAACTACGCTGCAGATTTGCGTGAACTACTGGAGCTGCGCGGTGTTTTGGTATTCCCGAAAATTAATTTCACGGATGAAGAACAGGCGGCGTTTACAGAAACCATTGGTACTTTTTTGCCGGAAATCAAAGGTCAGAAAGTTTACAACATTTCTCTCGATAAGAAGAAAAATCCCAACCGCGATTATCTCAAGGCCTCTTTGTACTGGCACATTGATGGCACCATGAACAAGCGTCCGATTGGTGCGGCCATTTTATCGATGAAGGTGTTGCCAACTTGGGGAGGTGATACGGATTTCTGTAACACCTACGCGTCTTACGATGCCTTGTCGGAGGAGAAAAAACAGGAAATAGAAAACCTGCGAGTGATCCATTCCATGTGGAACAGTCAGCTTTACCACTCTCCAGAGCCCACGCTTGAACAATTAGAGCAGTTGATGGCAATGGGCGAGGTTGAGCTGCCGCTGGTGTGGAAGCATCGTTCCGGTCGCAAGTCACTGGTACTGGGTAACACGGCTCAGGAGGTCCTGGGAAAAAGTCGTCAGGAGAGCGCCAAAATTCTACACGGTCTGCGTGAGTGGGCGACTCAGGAGCAGTTTGTATACACCCATGAGTGGTCAGTGGGCGATTCGGTTATGTGGGATAACACGGGCACCATGCATCGTGCTCGTCCATACGACCCGGACTGTGGACGTCTTTTACACCGGACGAAAACCGAAGGTGAAGAACCCATCAACTGATATTTCATCCCGTCGATGATGATCTAACCCCGTTTATAGCCAGCGTTTAGCTGGCTTTTTTTTGGCTGATGTTTCTTGTGAAGGGTGGATTTTGATTCAGATCAAGCTCGCCTCAGTTAGTTGCATTTTCATCTTTTAAAATGATCAACAGTGTTGTCTTATATCGACATGATTTAAAGAGCTAACGCAATCCGAAGGAGCACAACAATAATGAATATGAATACACCTCTGCCAACAGCAGATGAGATTGATATCCCCGCGTTGAAAAACAAATACCAGGAAGAACGCAACAAGCGTCTTCGGCAGGAAGGTCAACAGCAATATGTAAAACCGGTCGAGGATTTTTCCCAGGTTTACGAAGGTGACCCTCATACACCAGAAGTGCCACGCGAAGCGATTAGTGAAGACATTGATGTTGTGGTACTGGGTGGTGGCTGGTCCGGAATTCTGGCGAGCGTACAGCTGCGCAAAGCCGGTATTAACAACTTTCGCAATATCGATCACGCCGGAGACTTTGGTGGGGTCTGGTATTGGAACCGGTATCCTGGTCTGCAGTGTGATAACGACGCTTACTGTTACTTCCCAATGTTGGAAGAAATGGACTATATGCCGTCGAAGAAATTTACAGAAGGTTATGAAATTCTTGAATATGCCCAGAGTATTTGTCGCAAGTACGATCTGTATGAAAACGCTTTATTTCACACGATGGTCAGCGGATTACGCTGGGACGAGTCACAACAGCGCTGGCATATCAGTACCAAGCAAGGCGACAACATCCGAGCTCGACACCTGATTGTTGCCAACGGCCTGTTGAACATGCCCAAGTTGCCAGGCATACCCGGTATTCATGATTTTAAAGGCCATATGTTTCACAGCGCCCGCTGGGATTACGATTACACCGGTGGTACTCAACGCGCACCGGAGTTGGGTAAGCTTGCCAATAAACGAGTGGCTCTGGTCGGTACAGGAGCCACA
>NZ_CBFIHX010000070.1:0-19059 GCF_965662505.1 Pseudomaricurvus sp.
TATTGTTGGAGGTGAGAACGTCACCGTCAGCGGCCAGACCCACGTCGAGACCGCCACCTCGGCAGAGTCCTTTGCGCACATGTTTGAGTTTCTCACCGGTGAAGAACCCCGCACCACAGACATTCTAGCCAGCCGCCACTCTCGCATCACCATCGCCGGACGGGCCGTTCTGTTTCCCTTAAACGTGGGTGTGGATGGCTCTGTAGTGGAAGTGTATGAAATTGATGGGGCCACAGGCCAGCGTCGGAGAAATCGTCCCAAAGCCCGCTTTGATATTGATGCAACGGGAGCCTGGGGACCCTTCAGAGGTCATCGTGACCGTTTCTACGAATTCGTCATTGTCCGCCCAGGCCAAAGCCATCACGTCTACAAACAGCCCTTCTTGCGCGACGACCACTTCGTCCGCTTGCTCACCTCACCCGTCGGTGGCGGTGTCGGCGCTAACATCGATGTAGCTCAGGGACAAAGCAACGTGATCATCTCCCGTGATCGTGAATTCTGGGGAGAACAAGAGATGGGCAACGACCTGCTGGTGGTGAACGGCCAAAACGTCATCAACGCTGCCAACAGCGCATTCAGCAACCGCACCACCGCCATCTACCTGAATGACCAATACACCGACACCCAGAGCGATCTCTCACAACCCATCGCTTACCTACACTCCCTGCCCTTTATCACCGGCAACGACTTCTACATCCCCGCCAGCGACGATGCCTCCGGCCGTATTCGGCTGACATTGATCGATCGCGGAGATAGTGGTGACATGCAGGAATTCAACGTTCCCAACTGGCCATCAACGACCGATCGGATTACGTTGTTGTTTAACGATTTTTCGCAGGGGGATAGTCGGCCTTAAGGGCTAAAAACAGGAATTCATAAGCCCAAAACCAAAAAAAGCCCGCACATTGCTGTGCGGGCTTTTAAATTTGGTGGAGCCTAGCGGGATCGAACCGCTGACCTCAACACTGCCAGTGTTGCGCTCTCCCAGCTGAGCTAAGGCCCCATGTCTTGCTTTGACGCTGTTTCCAGCGGCTTTCCTTCGAAAGCGGAGCGCATTCTATCACCCCGCCCTTGAGAGTCAACTGTTTATTTATCAGTGGGTTAGGTTGATTCGTCTTTCAGCTAAGGAGGCAGCTTCACGAACTGACTGCTGCAAACCCGCTTGTCTCGGCATTTTGGCTGAATTGATCAGGCGCATGCAGCCTTTTTCACAGGTCACATCCTGCTTTTCAAGGTCGGGAAACTGATCCAGCCAGAGCTGCACCATTTTTTTCTCATCGGCACGCTGGTAGTCATCAATCAATACCTCGCCGCCTTCTGCCAGCAGAGGCAGTAATTTAGGCCCGGCGGGGTATCTGGCCAACGGGTTTACGCCTGCGAAAGGCCCGTCAATGACCATTAACTCTACATCCTCCAACTGGCTAAGAGCTGAGGCGTCATACCATTGATAGCTAACCCCGTTGATTTCTGTGGGGTTGAGCGGCGCATGGATCACTGTGGCCCAATCTGAAACGTTGTGTTTATCCAACAAAGCTTGGGTTTGATCGCAGTAATATTTATCGGATTCTAGGCTGTATACGTGACCGGTCCCTAGCTGCTGCAAGGCTTTGGCGGCAATCAGTGTAGACATACCGCTGCTGCATTCAACGACAACGTTGGGAGCCTTCCGCTTGATAGTCTCGTGCACTACACCCAGGAAGTCTGGCGAGGCAGCGAAACCACGGGTATGGGGTAAGGCGAATTCAAAATCGAGATCTTTGTATAAACCGAGCAGCGCCTCAATCTGGCGAAATGATTCACCGTTGATTTTAATGATGTGATCTTTGAGCTCATAAAGCATCGTGTGCATTCTATAGAGCTTTATCAGGCACCATGCGACTAACGCGACCAACACTAAACTCAGTGTCGCGAGCAGGGCCATTCCAATTACGTGCATATGCTTATTTCCTTATAAATTGCGATGTCCATCTAGTGTTTTCTTACTGATTAGACTTCAGTGCACAAGGAAAACCTGAATTCTTTTCATTGATGAACTCACTCATGTTTTTATTTTGTTGATGCTGGGAGCCACTTAATAAAACATTGATGACTAAGTATAGGAAGACAAATCGGTTCAACAAGCTACAAAACCAGCTCGATTTCACATCTTGTCACCAAAGAAAAGGAGCGACGTGACAGATCCAGAAAATGGAAGATTTTAAGATGATAACCAGCTGTAAACCTGAACACCTGTAGAAGTTACGACAGAGGAAAGGAACTTGGTCTGAAGGGATAGTACCCGAAAAGAATAGGGCCAGAATGGCCTCTGAAACTCGCTAAGACTGAACACCGCTCAGCATTAAGCCAAACGGTGTGCTCAACCGATGCAACAATGACTAGGCAAAACCCAGCGCGTCGTAGGCCTTTTCCAGCTTCTTCATCTGCTTTTTACCCAGTTCGCCGACGCGAACGTTAAGGGCGTGGCGCAGGCGAGCGCGGCTCATATCAGGCCCCAGCAGTACCATGGAGTCCATGACAGAGAAGGACGCCGTGGTGCCAGCAATGGCGATAAACAGCGGTGCCAGGAAGTCTTTGAGCTTGATATCCAGCTCGCCGGCGAGGGTTTTCAGAGTGTTGAAGATCTCGTCCCGATCCCAGATACGCAGGGCTTCCAGGCGCCAGAGGGCGAATTGCAGCACTTGCTTGAGCTGTTCTTCGTCCAGCTTGGATTCGTCGAAGCTGGCGGGTGTCAATGGCAGTTGACCGGAGGCCAGAAACGCCGCCAGTGGAGCGAAGTCGCTGAGGGTGTGCATGCGGGTCTGGGCATGTGGCAGCACTGCCATCAGGCTATCGCGGTTGAACATCCACTCTTGCAGGCGGTCGGCCAGCTGCTCTTGGGTCAGGTCTTCCCGAATCCACAGACTGTTGAGCCAGGAGAGCTTTTCCACATCAAAGATGGGACCGCCCAGTGACACGCGCTGAACGTCGAAATTGTCCATCATCTGTTGCAGGGAGAACTTCTCGCTCTCGTCCGGCATGGACCAGCCCATGCGGCCGAGGTAGTTGATCAACGCTTCTGGCAGGTAGCCCATCTTCTTGTAATAGAGAATGGAGGTGGGATTTTTGCGCTTGCTGAGTTTGGATTTGTCCGGGTTACGCAGCAGCGGCAAATGACACAGTTGCGGCATGTCCCATCCGAAGTATTCGTACAGCAGCTTGTGCTTGGGTGCGGAGTTGATCCACTCCTCGCCGCGCAGGACGTGGGTGATGCCCATCAGATGGTCATCCACCACATTGGCCAGGTGATAAGTCGGCATACCATCGGACTTGAGCAGGATTTGAGCGTCTACCTGACCCCAATCCAGCTCGATGGTGCCGCGCAGCATGTCGTCTACCGGGCATGGGCCCTCGCCTTCCGGCACGTTCATGCGGATCACATAAGGCATGTCGGCGGCTTTGCGCTTGGCTACTTCGTCGTCGGACAGCTTCAGCTCGCTGGGTTTGAGAGCTGCAAAACCACCGGCCTCACGGCGGGCAGCGCGCAGCTCGTCCAGCTCTTCGCCGGTACGGTAACAATGGAAAGCGTGGCCGCTTTCAACCAGCTGTTCGGCGTATTTGACGTAGATGTCTTTACGCTCGCTCTGGCGATAAGGGCCGAAGTCGCCCCCCTTGTCGGGGCCTTCGTCCCAGTCCAGTCCCAGCCAGCGCAGGCTGTCGAGGATGGCCTGCTCGGATTCCGGCGTAGAGCGGGCCTGATCGGTATCTTCGATACGCAGAATGAATTGGCCACCGTGCTGGCGGGCAAAGCAGAGGTTAAACAGGGCAATGTAAGCGGTGCCTACGTGGGGATCGCCGGTGGGCGACGGGGCGATACGGGTACGAACGGTCATCGACGTTGAATTCTCACGGCTGTTTGAAAGGATCAAAAGCCGTGATTATACGCACATCAGTCGGTGACAGATAGGCATTCTGGCGGCGCCTTACGCCTACATTTACTCCAGATTCAGTGTTCCAGATCAGGCACCGTAGTACGAGGCCGGCCCCGCCACGGCCGCGGCATTCAGAGGGTCTTTGCGGTAAGAGTGCCACTCTTCATCCCGATAATGGGGATTCATCCAGCAGCGCGGCAGGCTCTCGCCAGAGAGAAAGGCCAGTTCGGATTTGCTGAAGCTTTCCGGCTCCTGCTGCTCTTCTCCCGCCAAACGGCAGCCGCGGATGTGAGTGATGTATGGATCCCAAAGCCCCTCGGGTGACATCAGTTCAACCATCGCTTCGGAGTCTTTCAGCATCATTAGCATGGGATACCTCGCATTCGTTGTGGGTTGGGTACTATTTATACGTCAGTGGCAGTTGTGAAAAGTTCAGTGGCTCTTAAGAAAAGTATAGAAGCCTGAGTCAGCTTTGCTTGCTGTCTGTTAAATACACATCATAAAGCATCACTATAATGTTTCTATAATTCCATAGAACTTAACTATGCCTTCTATGCAGAGGATCAATTTACCTTTCAACCGAAGAACCCTTACTCTGAATCCATTGAATCACAACGCGTTTTTAAACGAGTGTTCAATAGGTTCCATCAATGACATTTCATCTGAAAAAAGGAGTGATGCATGAAGATTGATATTGGTATTAACGAACAGGACAGAATTCAGGTCGCTCAAGGTTTGAAGAACCTGCTGGCCGACTCTTACACGTTGTACCTGCAAACGCACAACTTTCACTGGAATGTCACCGGCCCTCAGTTCCGGGAACTGCACCTGATGTTCGAGGAGCACTACACCGAGCTGGCAGTAGCCGTAGATGACATCGCCGAGCGCATACGGACGCTGGGCGTGATTGCTCCCGGTACGTACAAGGCTTTCGCCAAGCTCAGCTCCATTGAAGAAGTGGAAGACATTCCCACAGCCACTGAGATGGTGAAAATTCTGACTCAGGGCCACGAGCAAGTGGTGAAAACCTGTCGTCAGGTTCTAAAGCAGGCTCAAGAAGCTGAGGATGAATCTTCTGCGGCGCTGGTGTCTGACAGAATGCGTATCCATGAGAAAACCGCCTGGATGCTGCGCGCGATCCTGTAAAGGCCGCGCTTCCTCCCGATTAAGGGCCCTTTTCAGGGCTCTTTTTCTACATCCCTCCTCTATCCTTCTCTCTCCCAGCGGTTCTTGCTTCCAAGTTCATGCGCGCCACTGTAGGATTAAGCTTACTGTTATCCCAACCACAGGAAGTGAGTGATGTCAGTCTTACTCCATCAGCTGATCCAACAGCAACAGCGTTCCAACCCCGACAGTATTGCCCTGCTACACGGTAACAATCAATGGACCTACGATGAGCTCTACCGGCTGATCGAACAGGCTGCCACAGGGTTTGTCGCCGCGGGTTTACGTCCCGGTCAGCGCATCGCGATTTATCTGCCGAAACAAATTGAAGCAGTGGTCAGCTTTTTTGCGGCCTCGGCCTGCGGTGCGGTATTTGTGCCGATGAATCCTCTGCTGAAGCCTGCGCAAATCACTCACATCATGAACGATTGTCAGGCTCAATTACTGATCACCAGCGCGGAGCGTTGGCAACAGCTAGAGGAAGCCGTCAGCGATTGTGAGAGTCTGAAAACGACCTTCCTGACCAGCCCACAGAAAGAGCCAGGCAACTCAGATACGACTATCGATGTACTTCCGTGGAGTACCCTGTTTGAGCCTGGATCGAATCCCTCTGTGCTCATGCAACAGTCATTAGTACAACAGTCACTAGCAGAACAGTCACTAGTAGAACACGGGCTGGATTCTGACCTTGCTTCCATTCTTTACACCTCCGGCAGTACCGGACAACCCAAGGGCGTGGTGCTGACCCATCGCAATATGATGGCCGGTGCAGAGAGCGTGGCCACCTATCTGAACAACACCTCGCAGGATCGCCTGCTAGCCGTTCTGCCTTTCAGCTTTGATTACGGTTTGAGTCAGATGACCACCGCGTTTCGAGTGGGTGCGTCGGTGGCGCTGATGGATTATCTATTGCCACGGGATGTGCTAAAGGCCTTGAGCCGCTACGAGATTACCGGTCTGGCTGCGGTTCCACCGCTGTGGAATCAACTGGCTGCCTTGGAGTGGCCAGAGGATGTGCGCCAAAGATTGCGCTACATCACTAACAGCGGCGGCGCCATGCCGCAATCCACCACGGAAAAACTACAAAAAGCCTTACCCAACACTGATATTTTCCTGATGTACGGTTTGACTGAGGCTTTTCGCTCTACCTATTTACCGCCCGCTCAAGTCTCGACTCGCCCCACATCGATGGGCAAAGCCATTCCCAATGCCGAAATTCTGGTGGTGCGTGACGATGGCAGTCTGTGTGACGCCAACGAGGTGGGTGAACTGGTACACCGGGGACCCTTAGTGTCTCAGGGGTATTGGAACGATCCGGCCAAAACCGCCGAACGCTTTAAACCCGCGCCTGGGCAACTTACCGAGTTGCCTCTGACGGAGATCGCGGTCTGGTCAGGCGATCAGGTGTATCGAGACGATGAAGGTTTTCTGTATTTTGTCAGCCGTAAAGACGAGATGATCAAAACGTCCGGCTACCGGGTCAGCCCCACTGAGGTAGAGGAAGTGCTGTACCAATCGCCACTGATTCGTGAAACCGCCGCCATTGGCGTCCCCCACCCGTCACTGGGCCAGGCAATTGTTCTGGTTGCCTGCAGTAAAGAGGGTGAAGAAGATAACAGGGACGCTGTGTTGCAGTACTGTCGCCAACAGCTGCCGAATTTTATGATTCCTCAGGAAGTGATTTTCAAAGCCTCACTGCCCCGCAACCCGAACGGTAAGATTGATCGCAAACAGCTCTCTCAAGAGTTTAACGATCTGTTCAACCGACTCTGAGCCCACAACCCCAGCCTACGACAACCCGATTATGACAACGAACAACATCACACCTAGCCAGAAAGCAGCCCCGCAGCATGCGGCCATGGATCAGTTTCCGGTTGTGGATAACGAATTGCAGGTTGGCGGCATTCCATTAACTAAAGTCGCTGCACGCGCGGGACAAACGCCGTTTTACGCCTATGACCGCAAGCTGATGACTGAGCGGGTCAACAGCTTGCGCCAGCAACTGCCGGACGCCATCCATTTACATTACGCCATAAAAGCCAATCCCATGCCGGCCGTGGTTCAGCATTTTGCGCAACATACCGATGGACTCGACGTGGCCTCGCTGGGGGAGTTACGGGTTGCACTGGATACCGGTATTGATCCACAAAACATCAGCTTTGCCGGGCCAGGCAAATCCAACGACGATCTGACCGCTGCCATCGCCGCTGGCGTGATCATCAATATGGAGTCCGCCGGCGAACTGGATCGTATTACCCGGATAGCCAATGAAAACGGGCATCGTCCCCGAGTCGCTATCCGCGTCAATCCGGATTTCGAACTGAAAACCTCTGGTATGAAAATGGGCGGTGGCCCCAAACCCTTTGGAGTGGATGCCGAAAAAGTCCCTGCAATGATGAAAGATGTCTTTGCCCGCGATCTGGATTTTCAGGGGTTTCATATTTTTTGCGGCTCGCAAAACCTCAAAGCCGAAACCATTATCGAAGCGCAAACCAACACTTTTGAACTCGCGCAACGGCTGGCAGATTCAGCCCCTTCTCCCATCCAGTGGCTCAACATTGGCGGGGGCCTGGGTGTGCCCTACTTCCCTGGGGAAGAGCGTCTGGAACTACCAGCCATCGCCGACAACCTCGACAAACTGTTGGTCCAATACCACAGCACCTTTGGCAACAGTGAAATTGTGATGGAGCTAGGGCGTCATTTAGTAGCCGAAGCGGGGCTCTATGTGTGTGAGGTGGTTGATCGTAAGGAGTCCCGCGGCGAAGTGTTTATCGTCACCAACGGCGGCCTGCACCATCATCTGGCGGCATCCGGTAACTTTGGGCAGGTAATTCGTAAAAACTACCCCACTTGTGTTGGCAACCGCGTGCACGCGGCATCCACCGACGATCAGGAACTGGTATCCGTGGTGGGGCCACTGTGTACCCCGCTGGATATTTTAGCCAACAAGGTGATGCTGCCTAAAATGCAGGAAGGAGATTTGTTTGTCGTCTATCAATCTGGCGCTTACGGAATGACGGCCAGCCCACAGGGCTTTTTGAGCCACCCTGCGGCAGTGGAAATTCTGTGCTGAACTGAACCGAGCAGTTTAACTAATCCTGAGAGGTTGGCTGTACGGTCACCGTATTATCAGACAAACCGGTGCCCTCTTGAAAAATCGTAGCCAGTATCTCTGAACCGTATTGCCTTGAAGATTTACGCACGGCTTCGGGACTGGCAATGGCTGCAACGCCCTGTTGCAGCTGTTCAATAAAAATCAGCAACTGCTTTTCCAACTCGTCTTTATCGTCCAGTGGTGCCAGGCTTTCTATGCCCGCAGACAGAAGTGTTTGCCCGGTATCACCCTGTCGGTCTGTCAACGCAAAAATCGGCTTTTGGGCCCGAAAGTATTCATAGAGCTTGGCGGGAATCTGATGATTGCAATTGGTCGCCTGAAAAATCAGTAGTCCGTCGGCATCCAACATTTCCTGCAGGGCTTGGCGGTATTCCACGCCCGCTTCGAGGCGAATAATGTCATCAATCTTGTGCTCTTTGAGCATGGGCGCGTACAAACTGTCATGCCCTGTAGCTCGCAGGACGATCTGTACCGACTCCGCTGACAGCTTGCCCTGTTCTTTCAACGACGCTACAGCGGCGAAGAAAGCTCTGGGATCGCGCTCAGATGGGTACAGCACTCCACTGTGGACGAGTGTCAGAGGTTTAGTCCCTGCTGCTATTAAATCGTCAACTGAATCGTCAGACTGCAGTGAGGCTTCCACCTCGGTAAAAATCGCCTCGTTGTAACCATTGGGAATCAGCGCCCAGCGATCCTCCGGCAGTTCCGGATAACGTTCCCGATACATTTTAACAGCGCCCGGTGTGGTAAAGATTGCCTTGCAACAGTTGTTGACCACCTGCCGCTCCAACCACAGGAAGACTTTTCTGCGGCGAGCTTCTCTCGGATAGCTGTCTTCCGTCATGGAATCGCGAAAGTCCGCCACCCAGGGAATACCGGTCAGCTTGTGCAAAGCCAGTGCAATCAAATGCGCTGTAGCGATGGGATACGTTGAGAAAATAACCTGAGGCTTGTACTTACGAATCATATTAAGACCCGCTACCACGGCAGAAGGACACCAACTGACCCAGCGATCAGGCAAAGCCATGGCATCCAGGTAACGGCCTTTCAATGACAGATGCCGCGCGGTATCCCAGGCCCAGGCACGCTGAACGACGGTATTCTCCGGAATGTCTTTCAACTGTCCTTCACTGATTTTTTCATAAGCGCGCGGATGGGCACTCAGCACCAACGGTTCCCAGCCCTGATCGGGCAAATCTCGAGAGAATGCCAAGGTTCGCTGCACCCCACTGCTGATTTGTACTGGTGGATAGTGATAAGCAATAAGCAAAGCCCGTTTTACCATGACTGCATCCATTCTGTGGTCCAATTTGCGACACGATCCTTCCAAACTTTACGGGAAAACGTATGATCAGAATCCGGGAGATGTTCCATTTGATATTGAGGCTGCGATATCACTCGGTTTAACGGACGCGAGCGGCGTATCGCATCTTTAAATTCTGCCGCGGTCAAATCAGCACCACTCAGAATGATCAGTACTCTGCCAGTGAAATGTTGTAATCCATGCGTTAACTGGGACACCAGATCCGCCTTATTTGCCCCACGGCTCCTGCTTTCACTGTCGCCTTTATTGGCTTCAGCTGTAGAAGATTGACCGCTGGTCGTGGAACGCTTTAAAGCTCCAAATAATGACCCTAACGAATCCCTGACATTGAAGCGACCTCGCCCAATTTTTTTCCACAACTCAGGCTGCATCAGGCGTTGCAAGTAATAGTGCCGCAAGTAGGCCTTTGCCTCACCCGCTTCACTGCGAACCCAGGGGTTCAGCAACACCAGCCCATCGATCCTTGCGTCTTTGTAAGCGTAACCGGCCGCTGCAGTAGCGCCATCACACAGCCCCCATAAGACCATGGACTGTAACTGCGGCAAGCGGTGCTCGAAGGCATCAACGGCCGCCGCGATATCTGGCTCAATATCTTCAAAGCCCTCAAATGCCCCTTCACTATCACCCATGCCACGATAATCGAATCGCAATACTGCGATACCCGCACGGGACAGGCTTCTGGCCAGCTGGACAAATTGACGATGACTGCCCACGCGATATTGCGGACCGCCGACAATCAAAATCACGCCCTGTTTTGGTTCGCCCTCGGGCAGGTGTAACACACCGTACAAATGACTGCCTTCGCAGTAAAATTGCAATGGTTCTTCGGTGACAGCTCCTACGTTTCCGTACTGAGCTTCGAGACTCTCTCCTACAATTTCTTCACCTACAACTGCTCCACCTACAACTTCCCCACCTTTAACTTGCTGACCTTTAACGTCAACTTCTTGATTTTCGATGCCCTGACTAGCAACAATCACCTCTCGATATGAGGTCAGGCGCTTTTCCACATAGGGATCTAACTCCCGCACGGGAGCCGCTGCCGATCGTTTTTCTTCATAGGGCATCATGGGCTGTTCACGGTAAGACAAAACCGATTGCTCGTCTGCTTCCTGCCCCAAGCCACCCCCGTCTTGAATATCAGTGGATACTGTATTTTCTGTCCGCAAGGTCTCACAAGTTACTCTGATCAGTTCGGGGGCATGAGCAAGCTCTTGAGTCGCCCAGAACGGCTCACCCGCTATGATTTGCGCATCGACGTCAATCTGCTTGTCTTTCCAGGCCTCAATCAATTTCTTTGACACAAAAGACAACTGGCCGCCACTCTGACTTTTGACCTCCAGCCAGACAACTGGGGCACAGGGCATTAAATGATCAAGGACTACAGCGTCTAACTGGGACACCAGAGCTGGTGACAATGGATAGCCGGCCACTTCCAGAGTTTCACCCTCGGAAAACCGCTGGCGAATGTCTTTAACCGTTTCAGTCTTGACCCGCTTTCCCTCGACAGATGCCCCACCACCCGCTTGTGCGGCCTCCACAATCGAATTAGCTGCCACCAAACCGGTGGCCATACGCAAGCGTAGAAACTGTGTTAGTGACTGCTGTGCATTAAGTGACGGCTGCCAAAGGATCAACTGAACCAATTCTGGCCAACCCGATTGCCAATTGTTTTGGACATCCAGCGCCAACAGACAGCCCAGACGAAGCCCCCACAAGGTCACAGAACCACAGCCTTGCTGCTTTAACCAATAGAGGATATGCGTAAGATTCTCTCGCCACAGATTCCAGTCAGCACTAGAAAACTCTCCGGGACTATCCCCGGTCCCCCAAAGATCGGGAACCAGAACCCCCACACCTCGCTCGGCAAAAGCACGCGCTTCATCCATTACCACCTTGCGGCTTTTGTTCATTTCTTCGGCAAAGGCCGGGCAATGGATGACCCAATGGGAAGGCCAGCCACCTTCCGTGGGCAGGTGCATAACCACAAACAGAGGGTAATCCGGTAACGGCAGGAACCCGGTATTCACTTTAAAAGGCATCAGCAGACTGTTTTCGCACTCAAAAAGTTGTGGAGATCGCCCAGCGTCAGAAAAATGTCAGCGCTTATTTCATCATCTTCAATGGCAATACCAAAATCTTCTTCGATGGCGGTGATAACCGAAACAACAGCCATAGAGTCAAATTCGGGGATGCTTCCCAGCAGAGGTGTGTGCTGGTCAAATGAATCAATTCGACTCCCCAGCTGTAATACTTCACCAACAATTTGTTTTACTTGGTCTAAACTAATTTCCATGTGTTTCCCTAAATCCTGTTTGAAATTGGTACTACAGTCCTACCCCAATCGTGAACTGGCGCAGTTTTTTCTCCTTCGACAAGGTTAGCGTCAGTCTAAAATCATGTATAGATAATTTTTTATACCAATATATGAAGTTGCCTCATCTTTTTCAGATCATTCTAGAAATACTTAGCTATAAGCAATCAATAACTTGAATCTGTAACCTCATAATAATCACAAGGACCGAGCCCAAGTATGACAAATAGTCATAATAAATTATTACTTTTATTCGGAATGCCAAGGTCTGGCACCACCTGGATAGGAAAGCTTTTTGACTCACACAAGGATACTCTTTATCTACATGAGCCCGATAGCGTTAAAAAGTCGCTTAACATCCCGCTCTTAATGTCCCATGACAACAATCAGAGTCAAGAACTTCAAGAGCAGATCGACCTTTGGCTTCAGAATGATAATGAAAAAGTCATTGCTTCCTTACCACTGTTTAAGAAGTCGTATATGAATGAGCCCCAATGGCTCACCTTTTACCTATCGTGCTACGCCTCTAAGGCCATATCCCGATCCGGACTGCCCATTCCTGTTAAGCCCATCCATCATCACAACCCTGCAAAGCTGACTGTGTGGAAATCCATTGAGTCACTGGGACGTATGTCCGAGATCAAAAAGCTGACCAGTGCACGGTCTGTCCATATTCTTCGCCATCCATGTGGGCATATCGCGTCCACCATCAATGGCGAAATGCAACATAACTTCTTTGACAGATCCCCAGTCTGGGAAGACTGGGATCTATTTGAGAAGTTGTTAGAGCAAAGCCGCGACTCACGATTTCGCCTGAAAGACATACAGCGTATGGATCAGGTAGAAGCATTAACGGTTCGCTGGGGCCTGATTAACGACTTCGCTCTGGCCAATAATCCTGGCGACGACAATCAAGTGCTTCTCTATGAGAATTTGTGCGCCAAACCGGAAGGGACTTTAAGGGAACTGATGGCGTTCGCCGGACTTGAATATACTCAGGAAAACCAGGAATACATCAATTCATCGACCACCACTAACAATAAAGCCTATTACGCCACAGACAAGCTGCCACTGGAAGCTGCCAACAAATGGCGACACACGTTATCGGAAGATGATATTGCTATTATTGAATCCGTTTCCATGATGTTTAAGTGCGGAGAGTATTATCAGGGTACCTTCCAGTCACAATCAGCTCCTATGGATTCCGACCTTCAATCGGGTGCAGCCTGATTTCAACAGGTTTACGTCCTGAATTTGAATCCTCTTTCTAAAGACTCAAAAGATACTTTATACGCCAAAGAAAGAAGACTCTTTCCGATTCTGCGTCTACACTCCTAATGTCACATTAAACAACGTATCATGTGCATCAGAAAATTCAAATGTACATCAGGCGTCGGCTATGAAATCATAACCGTCCTCAGGATGATTGATATTTCAAACAACTCACTTTGTGTATTCAGGGATGTAAACCGCAATGAACAAGAGCATCAAGACGGCTCCAGGACTCCTATCGGAGTGCTTGTATGGAGTGCTGCTCAAAAAACCTCAGTCTAAGACGCCAACACACGATGGCACTGATGATTTTTCACGCCAGTGTAGCTCTCTGAAAGACCATCTCAGCACAACACTCTCCCTGTACACTCAACGCTCTGATTCGTTTGCTCTATGCTCAACGACATCCGTCTGCTCAGATAATGACATCCATGCCGTTATCATCGGTCAACCACGATGGACTCAGCAGGAGCTGACTACCATCGCCCAAAAAAGTGGCCATAGCACCGCGCTGTCACACGCATATCAACAGATGGGGAATTCCCTCCTTACAGTACTGGAAGGCAATTTCAGCTTTGTCATCATTGACCAGAAAAAAAATACCCTACTATCTGCTGTGGATCGTATGGGCAAGTTTCCTCTTTATTTCGCCGAAACTGATCAGGAATTTATTGTTGCCAGCCATGCCGGCATGATTGCCGAAAAAGAAAACACTCTAAAGGATATAAGCAGGCAAGGAATATATAACTATATCTACTTTCACATGATTCCTGCACCGCAAACAGCTTACCCGGGCATACAAAAGCTTCAGGCGGCTCACTCCATCCTTTTCTCACATACCTCCAGTGCTCCAGAGCGATATTGGACTCCAACTTTTACCGAAACACCGGAACATAATATGTCCGGATATGCCGGCGAGCTAAAACGCGCGCTGGGCAATGCTGTTCAGCGGGCTCTACAAACTGGTTCTAAAACCGGCGCATTTTTGAGTGGGGGGCTAGACAGCTCAACCGTTGCAGGAATTCTGGCTGAACAAGGTGGTGGACCTGTTTTTTCCATCGGCTTTTCTGCGGAAGGCTATGACGAGATGGCGTACGCCCGACTTACCGCAAAACACTTTGGTCTGGAACTGAACGAATACTATGTGACACCTGAAGACGTTGTCGCGGCCCTGCCAACCATTGCTGCCAGTTACGATGAGCCGTTTGGAAATTCATCAGCTCTACCCGCTTATTTTTGTGCAAAAATGGCATCAGAGTACGGCATAGACACACTCCTGGCCGGCGATGGCGGCGATGAACTCTTTGCCGGCAATGAGCGCTATGCCAAACAATCCCTGTTTGAGCCCTATCTGAGAATTCCCGACGGGGTGCGCCACTCGGCCATCGAGCCCATGCTCTCATGCTTTCCCGACGCGACACCGATTGTTTCAAAGATGAAAAGTTATGTCCGACAGGCGAATACACCGCTGCCAGGTCGGTTACATACGTATAACTTTCTTCATCAGTTTGATCCATCGGACCTGTTTGAATCCGACTTTCTCATCGACGTAGATCCACGACAACCCGGAAAGAATCAGGAGGCTGTATTTCACGCCCCCGACGAAGCCACCCACCTCAATCGCATGCTGTATCTTGATTGGCAATACACCCTTGCCGATAATGACTTGCGGAAAGTGAGCCATATGTGCGCGCTGGCAGGCGTTAATGTGCAATACCCGATGCTGGATGATGAAGTCGTTGCTTTATCTTGTCGTATTCCCAGCCGATGGAAGCTCAAGAACTCGTTAATGAACAGCAACAGCGGACTTCGTCACTTCTACAAACAAGCTCTGACGGGTTGGCTACCTCAAGAAACTATCGACAAACGAAAACAGGGATTTGGCCTGCCATTTGGCGTTTGGATGCGCACTCACAAGCCACTGCAAGAATTGGCTTACGACTCACTGAACAACCTGAAACGACACGGTATATTTCGATCTGATTTTATTGACCGAGCCATACGTCTACATCGCGAAGGCCATGCGGCTTACTATGGCGAACTGGTCTGGGTCTTAATGGTGCTGGAACTCTGGTTGTCTCAACATCAGCAACCCTCCGCTATGGAGCGTGTTGCATGAGCCTGTCACCCGAGATTACCGGGGCTTTTCCCCCTCCGGCAATACCACTGTCCCCTGTTATTTCCAACCTGTCATTTAAGCTCAGGCCAAGCAGCTCTGTTCCGTCTTTACTAGACGTGCCTCACAAGCTGTATGTGACCAGTGGTCGCGCAGCAATTTCGCTAGCACTTGAACATGCCGGTATTGGCTCCGGTGATGATGTGCTGGTTCCTGCGTTCCATTGTGAGTCCATGATTTCCCCAGTTCACTGGCGCAAGGCGACTCCGGTTTTTTATCAGATACGACCCGACACCCAAATAGACCTGGAAGACATTAAACAACGCCATACCGATCGCTGCAAAGCCATCATCGCCACTCACTATTTTGGCTTCATGCAGGACTTTCAGCCTTTACGTCAATGGTGTGATGAGAACGGAATCGTTTTTATTGAAGATTGCGCTCACGCCTTCTTTGGCAAGAGTGGCAATCTGAGCGCGGGACAGTCCGGTGATTACGCCATTGCCAGCAGCATGAAATTCTTCCCGATCTACGATGGAGGTATTCTAACCTCATCACGACATACTCTGGAGAATATTCCACTGCGGAAACCCTCCTGGAGCGTGGATACCAAGGTTGCCCTCAATACACTGGAGCGTTCTATTTCCTATAAACGCCTGGGTGTATTTGGCTGGCTTCTGCAAAAAGGTTTATTGGCAAAGAATCTGCTTTGGCAGTATCTGAAATCCACAACCAATATTGAAACGAAGGGGCCTTCATCGTCCGAAGGAGCCTATGGCCTGGATGAACAATGGATACATGTTGCCACCACGAGAACATCCAGCAAGCTGTTAAAACATAGCGATAGTGACCGCATTGCCCACTACCGCAGACGCAACTACCAGATACTGGATGCGGCTCTTGGACAACTACCTGGCGTCAGGCCGTTGTTTTCTTCCTTACCAGAAAACTGCGTGCCTCTGGTGTACCCACTGTACATTGAACAACCAGAACGACATTTTCGACAATTAAAAGAGTTGGGAATCCCCATCTGGCGCTTTGGAGAATTTCTCGACCCGTCGGTTACGGAACAAGAGTTTCCACACAGCAAAGAATTATCCAGACATATCTTTCAGTTTCCCTGTCACCAGGAGCTGCTCAATCGAGAACTGGACTGGATGATCCAAAATATACAAGCCTCGCTTACCAACGAACCTCAGGGAGAACCCCATGGACTGGAGTCTGTACCCCATCAGCGAGTATGCTGATTGGTCCGATAAATGGGATCAGCTGAACTTCAAAGCCGGAAATAGCCAGCTACTCAGCACACAATTTATCCAGCCATTAATTGATAATTTTGCTCCTGAAGAAGCCAAATTGGCAATTTGCCAGGATGGTTCAGATATTGTGTGCATGTCAGTCATTTCACCAGAAAAATCCACTGGCTGGAGTTCATTTCAGCCCTCCCAGGCGCCCATAGGCCTTTGGATACAGCTCCCCGAAATCTCGACAGCGTCATTGATCAATACACTACTCCCCAAGCTCCCAGGATTGAAGTGGGTATTCAGCCTGACTCAGCAAGACCCCGATCTTCTTAGTCGATCAAATGACAACCATACTCTGACTTCCATGGATTATATTCAGACCGCAAGACTCGATACTCGGGGAGACTTTGACGAATATTTTAGCCAGCGCAGTAAAAACCACCGACAAAACCTTCGCCGCCAAAGAAATCGACTTGAACGTGAAGGTATAACTCCCCGTCTGGAAACAATACAAGATGCCTCGATGGTTGACGAGTGTATTACCGATTATGGCCGCCTCGAAAGCTCCGGATGGAAACAACAACTGGATACGGCAATCCACCAAGACAACCCCCAGGGAGCCTTTTATACCTCCATGCTCACAAGTTTTATGCGTGAAGGAAAAGCGACCATATATCGCTACTGGTACAACGATGACCTGGTTGCTATGGATCTGGCCATCCATAACGATGATACTATGGTGATATTGAAAACCACCTATGACGAAAGCATCAAGACGTCTTCACCCGGTGTGCTCATGCATCAAGAGATTTTTCAGTCCCTGTTTGAATCGAAAACCATTAGTTGCGTTGAGTTCTATGGAAAACTCATGGACTGGCATCAAAAGTGGACAAAAGACATTCGCACCATGTACCACTTGACCCATTACTCTTGGCAGGCAAATTTAGCGAAGAAAACGCTGAATATTACGCGACCAGTTCGAAAGCTCATTCGACTGTAACCCAGAACCCATAGAATACTTATGAAACCATCAATAATGACAAGATTTAAAGTATCTTTATTTGAGTCTTTGGAGTGGTTAAATGAGACCTGCCGGGCCCAATCTGCGCAAGATTCCAAAATACTCCATCGGGGGAAAGTCACGAAATATCACCAAGGTGGTAAACGTTATCTGTGGGTTTATGTCTCTACTATCGGCGAGTTAAATGCCATTTCCAATTTACTCGATCATTTGTTGGAGTATTATGTCGAATCACAGCTGGTACTTCTGACGGATCATCCTCACTATCTTGAAATCTATGCCAAAAGATACCCTGAAGCAGTCATAATAAATCACGGTGACACAGGCAAGAGAATCCACAAGAAAATCCAAAAATACCCGCCCTTTTTTTTCCTTATTGCCGAAATACCGCTGACCCTATTTGACGCCCCTTGCCGTCTGTCATTTAAAGTTTTGTATTACGCCAAGCTCGCAGGTGCATCCATTATTGCCGTTAACGGTTGGTTCTATAATGAAAACCCAACCTGCACAATGGACTCTATTGAAAAACAATTATTTGATAGAAACTATCTGGAAATCATCGATCTTTATCTGATTCAACAGGAGATCGACACCCAAAAACTGATAACTTTAGGTGTCAAATCAGAAAAAATACACGTCACTGGAAACCTTAAATTTGACAATTTAGCATCAAGCTCTCAACCCCCTCTAAACCGAACAGAGATCATTGCCTCCAACAGGCCTGTCATGGTCTCCGGCTGTGTAACAAATATCAGCGAGCAGGAATTAATACTGGAAACCTTCCAGAAGCTTAAAGAGAAAACCCCGGATTTACTATTAATCATGGCTCCCAGGCACCCTGAAAATTCAGATCGGATGAACATACTTGAATCGATGCTGACAGAGTCTGGCTGGAAACATTGCCTGAGAACCGAACAGACTCAACCTGTCGATCATGAAATGGACATTCTCATACTCAATACCATAGGTGAACTTAGTTCATTCTATAGCTTGGGTGACATCTGCTATGTGGGGTTAAACCATAACCTTTTGGAACCTTTATCCTTCCTAAAACCAATATTTGTTACACCTGGGTGGGATGAGCGATACCCGAGCTTCCCCGTATATTCAGCGTTGAAGGAAAAGTCGTTGATACATGAATGCAAAGCAAGCTCTTCCGAAGAACTTTCAGACACCATCAATGAAATCCTTAATATAGAAATAAAGCCTGACTTCTGTCGCTCTCAAGAAGCTCTTTCCACCTTATCCGGCTCTTTAGAAAAATCAAAATCCATCATATTCAATCTAGTGAAAACCAAACCATGATGCTTAGCAACGACAAGTTAAACATAATAGTTATCGGATATTACGGAAAGCTAAATTATGGTGACGATCTTCTTCAGCATTCGATTACTGATATGTTTAAAGATCACAACCTTCTGTTTACCTCTTGGTTTCCAGGTATAGATTTCTTAAATCTTGCAGATTTAATTGTTGTTGGAGGAGGAAGTATATGGCCAGGAAACACTGTTTTTCAACACGGCAAAGAACTCGCAAGAAGACTTAACACGCCCATCATATTTTTGGGGGTCTCTGCAAAAC